>JAEEPS010000078.1 GCA_016284875.1 Salinivirgaceae bacterium
TTATGCAGGTTTCTCAACTAATGGAAATGGAAATGTTATTATAGGAGAACATGCAGGTTTTCATAATACTAGCACCTATAAAGAAGATACTACAGGCAGCAACAATGTTTTTATTGGTAATTGGGCAGGTGCTTATGAGAAAGGAGCAAACAGCAAATTGATTATTTCAAGCGATAAAAGCCTGGGTCATCTATACCCGCTTATTTATGGCGATTTCGCTCAAAGATATGTTGTGATTGGTGGAAAAAACAATCACAATAGAACTCTTTATGTCAATGGTGATGTAGAAACAACGAAAACACTTTATTCTGATAAAATATGGACCTCCAATAAAACCGAGAAAATAACTGCTCGTTTTTACAACTTATATTCGGGGGGAGAGAATAATGAAGATGTTGTGGCTGTTTACGGCACGAGTAGCAACGGCAAAGGTATAAACATCGGCATAGAAGGCTACGCAGGGTCAAGTGAGTCAGCAGCAACTAATCGCGGAGTGTCTGGAGTGGCTTGGAGTGGAGGGACAGCGATTGGTGTTTATGGAAAAGCAACTCATGGTACAACCAATTGGGCAGGTTATTTTGATGGAAAAGTTTATATAAATGGCAGTACTTATGGAACTTCGGATTCTCGTTTGAAAAAAGACGTGCAAACCATAAATGGTGCTTTGGACAAAGTTCTGAAACTGCGCGGTGTTAGTTATTATTGGAAGAATCGTGAAGAAATGGCCGTGGCCAAAGGAGTTTCCACTGATAATATGGACTACTGCTACGATAATAAAAAGCACATTGGTGTTATTGCGCAAGAGATTGAGCAAGAATTCCCCGAATTGGTTAACACCGATTCTGATGGATTCAAGTCAGTCAATTATGAAGGCATTGCACCAATTCTTATTGAAGCCATGAAGGAGCAGCAGAGCATAATTGAGAGCCAGCAGGCCAAGATAGACAACCAGCAAGAGCAGATCGACGAACTGAAACGCATGGTTGAGGAATTGATGAAGAGACAATAGAATTAGGTTTTTTTCATAATGTGTTTGCAAAGGCCACAGCCGTGAGGTTGGGGCCTTTGATGTTTTTGGGAAAAAAGGCTAACCGGATTCTCACTTATCAAATCACCGATTCAACAACATAATTTCCGTGGATTTCTTTAAATTGCGCCATTATCGATCTGCTGAAAAACTGCAAGAATATGGACAAAATTGAACTGTTGAACCAGCGCGGCAAAGGCACAATGATTGAATTTCTGGGCATTCGTTTCACTGCCGTGGGCGACGACTATCTTGAAGCCACAATGCCAATAACCGAGCGCACCTGCACACCCGCAAAAATCGGCCACGGCGGAGCCATGATGGCTTTGGCCGAATCGGTGGGCAGCTGTCTGTCGTTTCTGAACATCGACTCTGAGAAACAAGACATTCGCGGACTTGAAATCAACGGCAACCATCTGAGCGCCGCCACAGGCACCGTGACTGCCCGCGCCACACTGCTCCATCGCGGAAGGCGAACCCATGTGTCGGAAATAAAAATCCGCAACGAGAAGGGCAAGTTGGTGAATGTGAGCCGAATGACTAATTTTGTGATAGACATTGCGTGACGCATCGGCCGCACCAGGCAAAACACATTGAAAAACAGGAGATTATGCAAACATATGAGCAAATAATGGCCGACCTGAAAAAAGGCAACTACAAGCCCATTTACTACCTTATGGGCGAAGAGTCGTACTTCATCGACATCATAACCGATTACATTGAGAAAAATCTGCTCCGCGATGATGAAAAGGCTTTCAACCAAGTGGTTGTGTATGGGTCCGATATTGATTTGCCTCAAATAATAAACACAGCACGGCAATACCCAATGATGGCCAGCCACAGAGTGCTGATTGTCAAGGAGGCTCAAAACGTGAAAGGCATCGACGGAACAAGCGACGACAAAGACCCCATGACGCTCTACGCCGCCAACCCCACAAAATCAACCATTCTGGTTATCAACTACAAGGGCAAGAAACTCGACAGCCGCAAACGTCTTGCAAAAACGCTGGAGAAGGAGCATGTGCTTTACGAATCGAAACCTCTGTACGACAATCAGGTTGGGCCATGGATTATCAACTACCTGAAAGCGCGCGGAATAACCATCGAGCCAAAAGCAGCCGAAGTCATGGCTGCCTGCATGGGCACCAAACTGTCGGCAATTGTGATGGAACTCGAGAAACTGAAAACTGCCGTCGGGGCGGGCAACAAGATTACGGAGGCCGACATTGAGAAGAATGTGGGCATCAGCAAGGATTTCAATCCGTTTGAGTTGCAAAATGCAATCGGCTCACGCGATGCTTATCGCTCTGCGCTGATTTCGAAGCACTTGGGCGCCACGGCAAAACACAGCATAATCCCTGACATTGCAGTGCTCTACGGCTTTTTCACCAAGGTGATGCTCACCCACAGCATGCGCAATGCATCGAACGGCGAACTGGCTTCGGCGCTGAAAGTCAGCCCCTATTTTGTGAAAGATTATCAGACGGCAGCCCGAAACTACTCACTGACTCAGTGCGCAACGGTGATCAGCATTCTGCGCGAGTACGACGCCTACGCAAAAGGCATCGACGCTCCGCCGATTGACGATGCCGACCTGCTGCGCGAAATGGTATTTAAAATTGTAACGTGCTGATATGGAAAATCTTATTATCTGCAAGGCATCTGCAGGCTCTGGAAAGACCTACAAACTGACAGGCGAGTATCTGAAACTGGTTTTCGATCCGCACATCAGTTTCAAGAGCATTCTGGCCGTAACTTTCACAAACAAAGCCACTTCGGAGATGAAACAGCGCATCCTGAGCGCCATCCATAAGATTTCGAAAGGCGAAGAAACTGGCTATGAGGAGGAACTATGCAAAGAACACAACTACACGGCCAGCCAGTTGAAAGAAAAGGCAAAAAACCTGCTCAACCTAATGCTCAATCAGTACAGTTATTTCAAAATCAGTACAATAGACAGTTTTTTTCAGCAGGTTATAAAATCGATAGCATACGAACTACAACTTGACAGCAACTTTACTCTCGAACTCGACACCAAATCAGTGCTCGAGTTGGCTGTCAGCCGCCTGATCGACAATTTCGACGCTCAAAGCGAGGAATCGAAATGGATTATGCAGTTGGTGGATGAAAAATTCAGCAAAGGAAACCGGTGGAAATTCAGCGACGACATTGTGGGCTTTGCCGATAAGGCTTTCGAGCACATCAATATGACTGACAATCAGAACGAAGACTCCAAAAAGATTTCGGATTGCGGCAAAATGCTGGCAAAAATAAAGAAGGATTTCATCAGCGAACTGAATGCTTTGGGGGCAAAAGGTGTCGATATGATTAGCCGGGCCGGCCTGAATCCTACCGACTTCAGTGGCGGAAACCGTAGTTTTGCACTGCGATTCGGATTATACGCCCAGGCATCGACAAACGATATAAAGGAACCCACGAAAACCATGATTGAAGCCTGCAGCGATGTTGATAAATGGTACACCAAAACTTCGCCCTTGAAGAACAGCATCATTGCCTGCGCCGACGGCGATTTGATGCAGATTCTCAACGATATATGCACTATGCTGACGGGCAGCCGCTACAGGCAGTTCTGCTCGGCGGAGGTGGTGCTCAAGCACATCGACAAATATGCGCTTGCCTACAAAATTGATGAACTGCAAAAAGAAATCTGCGAGGAGCAGAACCTCTTTCTGCTGCAATCGTCGATGCCACTATTGAAAGGCATGATTGATGAGAGCGACACCCCGTTCATCTACGAGAAATTCGGCTACACGCTCCAGCATTTCATGATCGATGAGTTTCAAGACACATCGACTCTGAACTGGAACAACTTCCTGCCGCTCATAAAAAACAGCACCGATGCAAATCATAAATCGCTGATTGTGGGCGATGTAAAACAGGCCATCTACCGTTGGCGCGGCGGCGACTGGAACCTGCTCGACAACACTATTGAGCAACAGTTCAATGGCAGCACCAAGATGGAGACTCTTGGATGCAACTGGCGCAGCTGCGAGAACATCGTCAAATTCAACAACTGGTGCTTCAACTCCATCTACGACATGCTGAGCCATGAGATTGAGGAACTTACGGCTGCCGGCGAATACGACAAAAGTTTCGGCGAGATTTTCGAGCGTACCTATGGAGAAGTTGCTCAGAATGTGCCGGAGAAAAACATTGGAACGGGCGGCTACGTGTCGGTTGAGAGCATTGAAGGAAAAGCCGAAGAATACACAGAACTTGCCTGTCAATGGGTTATTGCCCAACTCGACGAACTGGCCGAACTCGGCTACGAGCCCGGCAACATTGCCATTCTGGTGCGCAGCAACAAACTCGGAAGCCAAGTTGCCTCCTATCTGGCAGAGGCTCAGAATGCTATGCCCGAAAAAGCCGAGCGCTACAGGTTTGTGTCGAACGAGTCGGTGAAACTTGGCAACAATCAGGCTGTTAGGCTGCTGGTGGCCGCCGTGCAGTTCCTTGTTGCTCCCGACGACACCTTCGCTCAAGGACAACTCATCTGGCTCTATTTTGCAATATCGCAGAGCCTTGAAGCCGCCTCAGAAGCCATTCAGAAATTGCCACGGGAAGGCGGTGCCGAAGTGGTTTGGAACATGCTGCCCGAAGAGTTCAAGAAACTGAGGACAAGTTATATGCAACTTGACATTGTCCAATTATGCAGCCGCCTGAACCGCATTCTGCTTGGCCAGAACAATCCCGCCGATGTTCCGTTCCTCAACGAATTCGAGGACCGCGTGCAAACATTCAACGAGCGCAACGGCTCCAACCTCCAACTGTTTATCGAGTGGTGGAACGAGATGGGCTGCACGCAGGCCATCTCCATGAACGAAGACCAGAACGCCATACAGATATTATCAATCCACAAATCGAAAGGTCTTGAATTTAAGGCTGTTATAATTCCGTTCTACAGTTGGAGCAACAGCAACAGCGACATCATTTGGTGCAAAACCGATGAGGAGCCGTTCAGCGACTATTCATCGCTATCGTTCCCCATCCCCTACACTCAATCCGCTGCGGGAACATGTTTCAGCAAGGAGTATTACAACGAGCATTTCATGCGCCACATCGACAACCTCAACATCCTCTATGTGGCTCTGACGCGGGCTTCGCGCGATATGCGCATCTGCACAATGACACCGCCGAAAAACAGCAGCACCCTCAAAGACGATTTAATCCTCCCAACAATGATTGCCGCCTATGCTGGGAAACCCGAGGCTGCCGAGGCAGGCATTGTGTGCAGCGACGACGGCACCCGCATAACCATGGGCCAGCCCGAACCTTACGTGCCAGAAAAGAGAAAAGAAACCGTATGCAAACTCAGCCAGCCCGCAAAAGCGCCCACTGAGAGCAAGATAAGCATTGTCTGCCACTCCGACGACTATTTCAGCAGCGTGGATTTCGACCGCGAAAAGAAAATCAATCTCGGCAGCCTCTACCACCATATTTTCGAGTACATAATCACTCCTGACGATGTGGAAGATGCTGTGTCGACGGTTGTGAACGAGGGCTTTATAGCGGCCGAAGAGGCACCGGAATACATCAGCAAGGTGCGGAAATTCATTGCCCGCCAACCCGACTGGTTCAGCCCGAAATGGCAAACGCTAACCGAGCAGTCGATTCTGGTTAACGGCGATATAAAACGCCCCGACCGCATTCTGGAATCAGACTCCGAGGTGATTGTCATCGACTACAAGTTCACACGCAACCACAATCCGGAATACAACCAACAGGTGAGCGTCTATGCCGACGCACTGCGGCAACTCACCAACAAAAAGGTGCGCGGCTACCTGTGGTACGTCTGGCCGAACGAGAAAGTTGAAGTTGTGGCCGAATAGGTCTAAAACTCAATATTATCGATAAGGCGAACCTTACCAGCCCAAACGGCAATGCAAGCAATGGCTTTCTCATTGCCAAAACTGTCGATAGGCATAAGCGTTTCGAAATTAACAATTTGCACATACTCTGTTTTGAGCAGCCCCGTTGCGTCGATGGTTTTGGTAATCCACTCGCACAACTGGTCGGGGCGCAAATCGTTCTTCATTGTTGTTGCCTCATAGAGAGTCTTATGAATGGTTGGTGCAACTGCCCGATATTCGGGTTCGAGCAGCATGTTGCGCGAACTTTTGGCCAAGCCGTCGGCCTCGCGGACAATGGGGCACGGCACAATCTGAACTTTCAAACCAAGTTGCTTCACCATTGCCTTGATTATTGCAACTTGCTGAAAATCTTTCAGTCCGAAATATGCCTTGTCGGGTTTGACAATATCGAAGAGTTTGCTGACAACCTGCGCCACTCCGTTGAAATGGCCCGGGCGGTGCTCGCCTTCCATCACCTTGTCGAGTGTGCCGAAACTGAACACGCGGGTGTCGGGCTCAGGATACATCTCCTCAACCGACGGTGTGAAAACGGCATTGCAGCCCACACTTTCGAGCAGTTTGCAGTCCTTTTCAACGCAGCGCGGATAATTCAAAAGGTCGTTCTTATCGTTGAACTGGGTTGGGTTCACAAACACGCTCACTACCGTAACGTCGCACTCCTCAACCGAGCGTTTGACAAGCGACAGATGCCCCTCGTGAAGGGCTCCCATGGTTGGCACAAAGCCCACAGTTTTGTTGCTGGCGCGGCAGTGTGCCAGATATTCAGCAAATTCTGCTTTCTTTTCTATAACATGCATTTCAAATCGATTTTTCGGATTACAAATGAACTCATTTTTTTAAGTCAATCGCCGCGTGAGTCTGAAAAATCCTGCACACAGCAATGGCGGTATTTGGCATGCTCGCGGATGGCGACACCAATGCGGCAGTAATTGTTGCCGAGAATGTTCTTGCGGTGGCCGAGCGACTCCACACCCTTGTCCACAAGCAACTGACGGACAATGCTTAACGCATCGCTGTAGCCGCACGATATGTTTTCAGCCATATAGCCGCCCTGATAGTATTTCTTGATTCGGTCGAAAGTTTTTGTGCCGTCGGTCGACTCGTGCTGCACAAGTCCTGCCTTGCCAATATCATTTGCATGATATTCAGCGGCTTCCGACAGTTTCTTGTTCGGGACAAGCATCGGAAAATCCTTCACTTTCAGGAGCGTGTCAACGAGCGATTTCTCATAACTGTCCTGCGATGTTTTCAAGTCGCTCAGGAAGGCCTCAACAAAGGCTTTACCGTCGAGACGGGCCAGATTGCAGTAATAAACAACCAACTTCTCCTCGGCAGTCAAATAATCAGCACCGGCTGTGGTTGTAGCCTGCTCCAACTGGCTCTGGGTGAAATATTTGCTGGCGGCCGACTCGTTGTTTTCGCCCGAGTTCGTCGGTGTTTCTGGCTCTGCTGGCACCTCAGAATTGTTGTCATCAGGGTCATCATTGAAAAAATCGGTGTCGCACGATGTGTAGGAAGCCAAGGCAACCGACACAAACATGATGCTGAATAATTTGGCTAAACGGTTCATAATAAGTTATTTTTAAGGTTATATATCATTTTAACGAACAGATTCTCAATTTATTTCAATCAATCGTCGAGGTTTATCTGCAATAG
The DNA here is from genome assembly GCA_016284875.1 of Salinivirgaceae bacterium. GTDB lineage: Bacteria > Bacteroidota > Bacteroidia > Bacteroidales > SZUA-534 > RUG13583. The sequence goes on from JAEEPS010000078.1 coordinate 7,576, forward strand.
TTTGGCGGCATTGCGGCAAAGAATAAGTTCCTTCTCGTCGGGAGTAAGCCCAATGTTGCGGAACATCTCCATCTCCTTTTCGCTCTCCCACATGGGGTAATCGGTCCCCCAAAGAACCCTATCGGCGCCATAGGCGTGAACCAAATCGGCCGCTTGCCGCGATGTGATCCTGTAGAGGCTCGACGAGCAATCGACATAGAGATTCGGCGTGCCGGCAAGCACCTCAGCCGCCTGCTTCCATACGCTCCAGCCTGCAAAATGCGCCCCGATGACCGTCAGATTCGGAAACTCGGCCAGGAACGCCTTCAACTGCTGCGGGTTTGAATAGTTGTAGCGATAGTCGCCGCAATGGATGAGCAGCGGAACCGGACTTTTGCTGATGACACGGCCAATGGCAAATGCCAACTCGCTATCGAGAGCAAACCGCTGAAAATCAGGATGCAGTTTAACTCCTTTTAGCCCCTGCTCAAGCAGATGGCGGAAATCACCCTCAAGGTCGGTGCTGTCGGGATGGAGAGTGCCGAACCCCGTGAACACTCCGGGATGAGCCTTCACCTCGCCACTGATAAACTCGTTGATTGACCGCACCTGACTGGGCTTTGTGGCCACCGAGTGCACCAGATAATGCACCACCCCAACTTTTTTGCCGTCGGCAATGAGGCCCTCGGTGGTTCCGTCGAGCGACATGTTGAGGCTGTAGAAATTCTTTATCCCCTCAACCGCTTTGGCGGCAATACTTGCCGGATAAATATGGCAATGTGAGTTGATTATTTTTTGCATTTCCTTGTTTTTCTTTCGTTTACAGCAACCAACATCTGTCTGCTGCTCAGCGGCAAAGGTGGCAATTTTGTTGAAAATAGTGCAACTACTTTAAAAAATCTTATAAAACAAAAGAGGCTTGCTCAAAAGAACAAGCCTCTTTCTTGGTATTTAATTAATACTTATTTAGCAATGCTTTGGAAATCTGCTTCCTGTGCATATTGAGCAAACTCGATATCTTTTGCAGCGTATGCGCCAAGTTTAGAGTCTTTCTCAACTGCAACCTTCAAACTGTTGATCAGAAGGTCCTTATCCTGTTTGCGTGCACCAATGACAGCCTTCAGGTAAGAGATTTTTGCGTTGTCCTGATCCTCAATCTTGTTCAAGATACCAAGAGTTGCGTCGAATACATCGGCATTCTTAGTTTTGAAGTAGTTCAGGTATTTGCAGAGAGCCCAGTTGAATGAGTTGAACTTGCTGCTCTGATACATATTCAAAGCGTTCTCATAGTCACCCTTCTTGGTGAGGATGATTGCCTGGTTGTAGCTAACCTCATCACCTGCACCAGCAGCAGCAGTGAAGAACTCTTTAGCACCAGCAACATCGCCATCGGCAAGTGCGCAAGCGCCAAGGTTGTTCAGAACAACTGTGTTCGAAGCGTCGATGCCTTTAGCCTTCTCGAAAGCGGCTTTAGCCTCGGCAACCTTACCCAACTTGTAGTTGATGTGACCAACATTGTTGATTGCTCTCCAATCCTCTGGGAATTTGTCAGCAGCTTTCTGATAGATAGAAAGTTTCTCGTTGTTATCCTCAGTCAGAGTAGCGGTATACAACATTTCCTCAATAGTAAGTTTCTCGTCGTTTGCAGCAACCATTGCTTTCAGTTCCTCGTCAGAGTGACCGATAACTGCGATGTTTACAGACAATTTCGAACGACGCAGTTGCGGAAGAATCTTGTCAGCGATTTCCTCGTAAGCTGCAGAGATATTCTTGATTTCTTTCTCGCGAACAACTGGATCAGAGTACATTGAAAGAACGCGGAGGATAAGTTCCTTATCCTGAATGTCAGACTCTTGCATCAAAGATTTGAAGCCGTCCCAGTCCTCAGCCAAAGATGTCGTTTTGTAAACAGAAGCATCAGCTGTCAGTTTGGCTTTCTTCAACTCTTTCTTGAAGAAAGAATCAGAATTCTTCATACGGTTGGCAGCCAGTTTGTCGTTGAGCGACTCTTCACCATCAGGCGATGCAAATGCTGCAATCTCAACACCCTTAACCTCGATGCGCTCGTTGGTAGCGGCATCAGCCAAGAATTTCTTCAAAGCCTCAACTTCGTCTTTCTTCAACTCTTTGTTCTGGATGTCGGCCTTGTTGATAACGAAGAACAAGGTAGCACCTTTCGAGTCGTTGGTTACGCGTTGGAACTTGTCGGCTGCACCAATTGTAAGAGCCTTGTAGTCGAGCAAGAGAGCGGTTGACATAACACCGTCAGCAATCTTCTGCTCTGGCAGATCAATTGATTTACCCTTCATAGAAGCCTTAACACGTGCAATCAGTTGAGAACTGCGCATAGCCTCTTCGAAAGGAATTTTTGACTTGGTGGAGAAAGTTCCGCCATTAGCGAATGAGCAAACCTCATTGTTGTCCTGAACTGATTCACCCTGTACGGCTTTGGCTGTGAAAGCCTTCTCACCGCCTTCAAATTTCAGTACCGGAGTCAGCTCCAATGTGGCTGCTTTCTGGAAATACTTTGGAGGGAAAGTCACTTTGATTTCCACTTCAACACTGTCACCATGCATTTCAAGCACTTTCGGAGTAACATCCCATTGTACCTGATTTGCCATTTTTGCCATTTTGCTCATGCCACCGCAAGCGGTTAAAACTAAGGCACAAGACGCTAAAATACAAACGTTTACCTTTTTCATAATTGAACAATCACTTAATTTAAGTTTCTTAATATGTGCTATCTCTGTTTTTGGTGTCAAGCCAACACTTGCCACCGTTTAAACGAAAGCCAAAAATAATAAAAATCGTTTATATGCAACCCTATAGGCTCTTTTTTGCAAAAAAAATGTTCATATTTATTTAAAAATAGTTTTTCCGGCGCGTTTTTTACCATAATAATATATCATCGATTATATCGCCGCCTGCCTCAGCATTGAGACGCGCAATGAGCATTGGTTTTGCATGCGCCAACTCATTGCGAACCACCGACGAGTCGAGCCGCACAACCAATTTGCTGTCTTTAATGCTGATTTCGCGGGTTTTCGACGCAATAAAACTACCCACAACCTTATCCCAAGCCGCAATCACACGTGTCTCGCTGAGTTTGCCTTTAAGTTTCATCTCCTCAATCCAAAGCGGGATGAGCGAGCCTATTGTCTCTGTGTTCTGTTTTTTCATCGCATCAGAGTTAATTGGTTGTTGTTCAGATTATAATGATAGTGGTCGCTGCCGAATTTCTGCAGAATGCTGTCGATGCGTTGTGTGCTTGTGTCGGTGATGAAAATCTGGCCGAAATTATTCTGCGACACAATGTTGACTATCTGCTCCACGCGGCTTTGGTCGAGTTTGTCGAAAATATCGTCAAGCAGCAGGATGGGTTTGCGCCCGCAAAGGCCGTCGATGTACTCAAACTGCGCGAGTTTCATGGCCACAAGATAGGTTTTCTGCTGTCCTTGCGAGCCTAACCGCTTGATTGCCATGCCGCTCATGCCGAATTCGAGGTCATCTTTGTGAACGCCGAAATTGGTGTAGCGCGTTGCCATGTCGATGGCGCGGTTCTCGGTGAGTTGCTGCTCCAGCGACTTCTCGTCGAGAGTGGTTTGGTATTCGAGCGACACTTTCTCTTTTCCGCGCGATATGGCTTCGAAATATTTTTGAAAAATCGGCTCAATTCCAGCCACAAACTCCTTGCGTTTCTGATAGATATACTGCCCCGCCTCCGACAGTTGACTATCGTAAATCTGCAAAATGCTGTCGTCAATCTGCCATGTCTGCGGCGTCTCCTTCAACAGATGGTTTCGCTGTGCGAGAATCCGAGTATATTCTTGATATTTAAGAAGATATTCTCTATCAAACTGCGAAATTATGCCGTTCATGAACTTGCGGCGGTCGTCGCTGCCACCTATAATAAGATTGATGTCGGTTGGCGACACCATAACTAATGGTATCAGGCCGATATGGTCGGCAAAGCGGTCGTACTCCTTCTTGTTGCGCTTGAACCGTTTGCGCTTGCCTGGCTCGAAACCGCAGTAAATCTCCTCTGGCTGCCCGTCGGAATCGTACTGGCCCTGAACAATGAAGAACTGCTCGCCGTGGCGGATGTTTTGCGAATCGATGCCCGTGAAGAAACTTTTGCAGAACGACAAATAATATATGGCGTCAAGAATATTGGTCTTGCCCTCGCCGTTATCGCCAGTTATGCAGTTGATGCGCGGCGAAAAATCAGCGTCGAGCGACTGATAATTCTTGAAGTTGGTAAGTGTCAGATGCTGCAAAATCATGGCGATACAATCCTATTTCGCCAGTTCCCACTCAAAGCCGTCTTTTGTGTCTTTCACATTGAACCCGATGGCGGCCAACTCGTTGCGGATGCGGTCGCTTGTGGCCCAGTCCTTGTTCTGCTTGGCCTGTTGGCGGATTGACAGCAAAAGGTCGACGGCCTTGCGGTATGACTCGCTGCTGCCGCTGCTCTGCTCCTCAACCTGCAGACCGAGAATGTCGCAAACAAACGTGCGGAACACGCTTTGCAACTCGTCAAGGTCGGCCTGACTGATGGTGCCCTTGCCGTCGGCAACGGTGTTCACAGCCTTTGCAGCCTCGAACAAGTGCGAGATAACGATTGGCGTATTCAAATCGTCGCACATTGCCTCCTCGCAGCGCTCGCGCAAGCCCGCCACATCAACGGTGGTCTTGTCCGACGCACGCAGTTTCATCAGTCGGTTGTAGGTCTCCACAATCTTTGCCAAACCTTTCTCCGACGCTTGCAGAGCCTCGTTCGAGAAATCGACCGTTGAGCGGTAGTGCGCCTGAAGAATAAAGAAACGAATGGTCATTGGCGAATAAGCCTTGTCGAGCATCTCGTTGCCGTCTTTGTCTTTGTGGCTGCCGCTGAAGAACTCGCCGAGCGTGATAAAGTTGCCAAGCGACTTGCCCATCTTCTGTCCGTTGATGGTAATCATATTGTTGTGCATCCAGTAGTGGACCGAATCGTGGCCCAGAGCGGCCGCCGACTGCGCAATCTCACTTTCGTGATGCGGGAAAATCAGGTCCATACCGCCACCGTGAATATCAAATTCTTCGCCCAGATACTTGCAGCCCATTGCCGAGCACTCGATATGCCAGCCAGGGAAACCGTCGCTCCAAGGCGAAGGCCAGCGCATAATGTGCTCGGGTTGAGCGCGTTTCCAAAGGGCGAAATCGCAGGTGCGGCGCTTCTCATCCTGACCGTCAAGGGCGCGGGTGGTCTCTAGCATCTCCTCGACATTGCGCCCCGAGAGTTTGCCGTATTTGAATTTCTTGCTATATGCCTCAATATCAAAGTATATTGAGCCGTTGCTCTCGTAGGCGAATCCGTTTTCGAGAATCTTCTTCACAAACTCAATCTGCTCGATAATGTGCCCCGACGCGCGCGGCTCGATGGTTGGCGGCAGAACGTTGAGTTTGTTCATCGCCTCGTGGTAGCGCAGGGTGTAATATTGCGCAACCTCCATCGGCTCAAGTTGCTCCAGACGGGCTTTCTTTGCGATTTTGTCCTCGCCATCGTCGGCATCGTGCTCAAGGTGGCCCACATCGGTAATGTTGCGCACGTAGCGCACCTTGTAGCCCAAATGCAACAGATAGCGATAGAGAATATCGAACGTTATGGCAGGCCGAGCGTGCCCCAGGTGGGCATCGCCATAAACCGTTGGCCCGCAGACGTACATTCCAACCCTGCCCTCGTTTATCGGCTTGAACGGTTGTTTTGTCCTCGCCAAAGTATTGTAAATGAATAAATCGCGCATATTTTTATGTTTTAAACACGATGTTTTAAAGTTATTTGGCAAAAGTAGGTTTTTCTTTTGAATTCGCTTATTATGCAAAAACTGCATATTACTTTTTATCTAATTAAAAACAAGTAGGGGCGAAAAAACATTCCGCCCCTACTGCATAATCAAATATTTAATTCGATTTTTCAATTCAGCATTATAGTAGTTTCGTTAATACTACCACCCTTGTTTGTGCGGATTTTTACTTTGTCCTTATAATAGTAATGGTTATCTTCTAATATCCCGTGTTTTTTAAGTTGCTGTTGAACTTTTGGTGACAAAGTGTATATTTCGTGTAGATTGATAATTAACAATATGTTATTATTAGTTCTACGATATAATACCAATTTCCCATCATCTGTACCAAATATGTGTTTTGTTTCGGCCCCATTGTAAGGTCTCCCATTAGATTTTTTCATTGTAGCACGATAAAAAAGACCTTGAACTTCTCCTGTTTTAGGTACATCAAATATTATTTGGTTACCATCTTTTTTAGAAAAAGACACTTTTTTAATTATAGGGAATTCTTTTTTATAGCCAATGTTAGTCAGGAATTTGGTCGTCTCGCGATTGTAACATTCGTCTTCGGCTGAATTTAGTATTTCTGATATGTTATGAAGTTCTTTCTCATAAGCATCATTTGATTTTTTAAATGTTTGCTTGGATTCATTATAATCTTCATTTAGAAAGTTTATGATATAAGAACAGGAAAGACCATATGAATGTGGTGTTTCATATTTTATAAAATGTTCAAACCAATCCAGAAATTCCCCTCTCCAATCATCAGAAAATGAAATAGATTTAATATGTTTTAGTTTCTCTTTCAGTTCTTCTTTCTGGGTGTACAAATTGTCGTATTTGGCTTGTAAATTGGCATCATATTCCTCATTTGAGAAACAATGATTTTTTAATTCGTCACTGATTTCGCTGTATCCAAATTTGATATCTTTGAAGCATATACGTAACGGAATAGTTGCGGCATTGGTTGTAAATGTCGTCTTCATATAGACATCGATATGTCCATCTCGATTATATCTAACACCTTCAGAAGTGGTCGGTACAAGCCACTTCCCATCTACACGCATTTTAGTAACATCACCTATCCTATAGTAAGGAGCTTTGTCTGGTGATATTTCGCAAGTAAGCGAAATCTTTCCTTTATATGAATCATCACCATAAGCAAGAGTGGCAAGGTATTGCTCTTTATCGGGGTCGTAATGTTCTTCAATAACTTTATAGGCTGGCGATGTACGCCATAAATCTTTTCCAATAATAACATTACAAATACTGTCAAACTTTGCAATACCATAAGTGTTCAATCTGTTTTGATAATCAACAGTTTTTTCGTATATACCGCGTTTAGCCCATTTCCCAAATTCAATTCTCACAAGGGAAATCATTTGGTCAATGGTTCCTGTCGTAGGCTTGATTTTGTATTCTCGGTCAATATCCGCTTGTGTACGAGTTTTGTCTATGGCTTTGCGTTGCTCTTTCCACGAATAATATACGTCTTTCAGCCTATAACTATAAGTGAGATTCCGAGCAATGTCATCGCCATAAAAAGATGAAGAACCTGTGCCTGCCAATGTTATTAATTCCTCTATATAATACATTTCTTCCAACTTACTTTTAAAATCGCCATTTGCCATTGTTTCCCCAGCTATGTTCAATGCGACTAATGCAAGAAAGCCATCTTTTTCATATCCTAATTGGTCTCCCATTTTGTTGATGGTTTCTTTGGCCAAATTATATCGTTTTTGCTCGTAAGTTGATAGTTGTTGGGCAGATGCGGATTTTGCGATAATAAACAATGCGCAGATTGCTGTTGCAATTCTAAAAATCTTGCTTGTAACAAATTGTTGTGTCATAATTGTATTATTTTAATGGATAACAGATAATTAACTAAAAATCATTTCATTTCTTCTTTAGGATAAGTCTCATTATATAAATCGATAAGGTCGCGTCCATCTTTAGTTTTCCAATAAGGTGTGGGCTGAACGTTGTAATCCCGTTCCAGAAGTTTTGTCGTAATTGGTGTAAGTGTTGTTATTACACTTTTGTATAATACGTGTTTTTGGTCTACTATCGAACACGTTTTACTATTGTCCGACTTGAAAACAAGAACATCGTCTTTTTTTAAACCCATATCAAAGAAATTGATTGGTGGCCTTTTGCTCATCGATTTTTCTCTTGCGGATTTATCTTCTGTTGTCAGATTAGTTTCTATTTCTTGCGAAACCTCAACTGTTGCATCTTCGTGATGAAAAAGTTTAAGAATAGCCTTTGCTTGTTCAGGCGCTATGCTAAAAAATTCCCGACTATCATTAATTCTCTGCGGTTTAAATGCTTCGTGCAGGGCATTCTCAATTATACCGCAATCCGATTCATTTACACGACAAGCAAATTCACATTCAAACGGTAACGGTACTCCTGTTGTATAAAGTTCTCTCAATCTTTCCTTCATTTCGTTACGCTTTGTCATTCCTATTTTGACAAGACCTGGCATACAAGGATTTGTCAGTACATACACAAATCCTTGTTCTTGTTTTTCTTCTTTTGTGTCCATATGCTTAAGTTTAAAAACGCCTTTTTTCAAAATTACTATCTATCAATCACTTCCACGCGTTATTCGTGTAACAATACTTCAACAGAATGCAGAAATTATTTCAACTGTTTGTTGAATAATTTCCAACATAGGAAACTTGCTTTGAGTAAAAAGAGAAGAAATCGAATTGCAGAATTTGACTTATACGCAGAAGCAATGCGGTATCGATACTTTTGCGGCGAAAAATGTTATAGATGTTGGTCCGTTCAAAGTTAAGTTGTGTAGCAAACCACTGCGGTTTGCGGCCTTGTCGGTCAAGTTCTGCCTTTATTATGCTGCCAATGTGTATTTCTTGCTGATTTTCCATAAAAAAAGCGCTCGTCGTTTTCGTTTGTTATTGCCTATTAAAACCCGAAGGCTCTGGTAAACCTGTGACACTAATAAGCACGAAACGACTCGCGCCAAAAGCGCGAATCACATCCATTGCTTATTCTCGTGTCGTTAAAATTTACCAGACTTTTCGGATTTGAGAATAATGGTATAATTCTATAAATTAATGGTTTATTTTCCTATGTGTTTTTCCCTTTATGTTTTATGCGTTTAACAATAGGTCAAAGATAGGTATGTTGACCGTGAAATGAAAATGTTTTTTTGAATGAACAGCGAATATGTTACACCTTCTTTGTTAAACAAAAAAACGGGAACTCACGTCCCCGTCAATTATCTTTCGCGGACGCAGCACGCCACGTCCCTACAGTTTATGTTTTCTGTTTTCGTTTACGTTAAACCTAACAAATCACCGACCCATTCTTGAAATCCTTCTCGCACGGAATCATCG
>JAEEPS010000079.1 GCA_016284875.1 Salinivirgaceae bacterium
CAACTACAGCACGCTGCACATCAAGGGCCGCAACGATTTGCTGGTATCGAAAAACTTGGGTGAGTTTGAAAATATGCTTGAAGATTTCCCGTTCTTCCGCACACACCAGTCGCATCTGGTGAACTTGAATTATGTGCAAAAAGTGTCGCGATTCGACGGCGATGTGATAATGGAAGGCGGTTCGGTGGCCATTCTGTCACGCCGCAAACGCAACCAGTTCCTTGAAGAAATGGCGTCGAACATTCAGCGCAAAAACTGACATCGCCCCACTCTGCTTTTTTTGGCAGATAAAAGCAACCCATTCAAACATTTGATTACGAATTTTTTGCCAAAAATCGTGAAAGATTATGCAACAAGTTGCATTTTTACGAGTTATACGTTTGTCAATTAATTGAAAAATACTGACATTTGCCCGCTAAATGTTAAAGATCATGTCAAAACACAACATATTCAGGCTATTCGCCATTATTGCGCTGACAATCGCATTCGCACCAATCGCCACAAACGCCCAAAACATCAAAGGAAACGGCAAAATTAAAACCGACGTAAGACAAGTCAGCGGATTCAACCGCGTGGTTGTCCAAGGTCAGGTTGAGTTGTTCCTGTCGCAAGAAACAACAGAAAATGTGAAGATTGAATCGGAAGAAAACCTGATTTCGTATTTCAAAACATCAGTAAGCGACAGCACACTCTACGTGTTCGTACCCACCATTAAAAAAACCTTAAGACTCAACGTCACAGTGGCTTTCAAAGATTTGAAGCAGGTTGTGCTGCTCAATGAAGTCACACTGAATTCGGAAAAAGTGGCCAATTTCGACAACATCGAGTTTATTTGCGGCGATGCATCGAAACTGAATTTTGAGTTCAAAGCCAGAAAATGCACACTGAAAGTTCTCGACAACGGAAACGCATCGCTTCGCGGCTATACAGAATATCTGACCGTTGAAGCCAGCGACGAGACCGAAGTAAACGCATTCGACTTACAATCAGACTATTGCACTGTTATAGGATCGGGCTACGCTGAAATATCAATCAACGCAAAAAAGAAACTTGGCGTTACAATATCAGGCAGCAGCAACCTATATTATATGGGCGAAGCCAACATCTGGCAACGCAATTTCACCAGTAGCGGTCTGATTACCAAGCGTAAAACTGCCGGAAAATAATTCCTGGCCAAAGCCTGCAAAGCATCATCTCTTTCAAAAAAAGCGGATTTATTCCGCGGGCAATTATTGCTGTCTGCATTTTTTATTCACAAACAGTGTTGACCTTCAATAATTTCCGATATATTTACGTGATTTAACGCAAAACCAATGAATCGCGAACAATTTGACGGACAAACCGACGAACTTACCGAGAAGCAAGACCGTCTGCACCTTGTCCTTTACAACGACGACTTCAACACTTTTGAACATGTGATTGAAAGTCTGATAGATGTGTGCCACCACACCCCCGAACAGGCCGAGCAATGCGCGTTAATTGTGCACACCAAAGGCCGTTACGAAGTAAAATCGGGCACCTACAAACGGCTGCTCCCAATGAAAAACAGCCTGATCGACAGAGAATTAACTGTTTCAATCGAGTAAAACACCAGTGTGTTTTGAGATAAAAAAATGGCGCATTCTGTTTCGAGTGCGCCATTTTTATAATTGTCAATTATGATTATTCGCCAGCCTTTTTCAGTGTAATAATCACTGCGCCGTTGCCGCCGCGGCTGCCGTAAATAGCTGCACCACCGTCTTTTATCACCGAAATGTCTTTCACATCGCACGGCGTTACAAAATCGAGTGACGATACTTCTTGTCCGTCAACAATCAAGAGAGCGCATTGCGGGCCGTTGAAGGTCTCGTTGCCGCGAATAGATACGCAACCACCACTGACAGAAAGACTTGTGAAGTTCTCACTCAACAAATCCATCATATTGGTGTATCGGCAGTAATCTTTGCCTTTCGGCAGACGCGAAACTGCTGTAGTGCGGTCTTTTTCAGAAATATAGCCATAGCCGATAGCCACATCAATGTTTGATTCGTTCATTGGGAAAGTCATTTCGGCATTCACGCTGTCGGTGTTGTTCGGCTTAACCTTTTTCTTCACGGCCTTGAACAATTCGCCTTCGAAAATCACAACGTCTTTTTCAGCACAAACAAGTGTATAGCAGCCAGTTGTATCGGTTTGGGTTTTGCTGCCCAATGCCTTCGACCTAACCGTTAGACCGCGCACTGGCATATTGCCCATTGTTATGACCTTGCCATAAATGGCCTGTGTTTTTTCCTGCGAATTGGCGAATGCCGCATTCAGCAACACTGCCATCAGAATAATTATCTTTTTCATATTCAATAAAAATTTGTTTCGAATATAGATGTTTTAAAAATAAGAACGTGTTTTTATATATAAAGCCGCCAAAATTCGCAACCGCACGGCCTTTTTTATCGCTGATATCAACCGCCAATCCCGCAAAACTGCGCCACAAGAGCGTCGAATTTTGTCTGATCGGCAAGGAATTCCACTTGAATTGGCAGGTAATAGACTGGCACACCGCTGAACCGCGCTGTCAGTTCGGGCGTCAGGCGCATTGCGTCTTTTTCGGTCACAATCACCATTTTTGAACTTGATTCAACTGATTGATAGGCGGTTATAACTTTGTCTATATCATCAGTTGTAAAAAAATGATGATCGGGGAATTTCAGGCCGATAACCTTTGCGCCCGCGCTGGTCAAATGATCGTAAAGCCGCTCGGGACGGGCGATTCCAGTCGCCACAATCACCGTGACACCATTGTGTTTGGTGCACGCAGGCGAATTGCCTATCGGCACAAGTTGACCATAGCCGAATGTTGTGAAAAAGACAGGTACTTCGGATTTCAACTTCAACTTGCGGCTAAATTCCTGTCTTTCTGCGTCAGACAGTGTTTCGGGGCATTTGGTCACCAATACAATGTTGGCACGGCCGATGCCACAACGCGGCTCGCGCAAACGTCCAGCAGGCAGCATCAAATCGTTGAAAATCGGTCGGTTATAATCCACCAGAACAATGTTCAACCCTGCACGGACGTGGCGGTGCTGAAAGGCATCGTCGAGAATGAATGTGTCGGCGGCATTTTCGGCCAAAAGGTGGTCGATGGCGTGGGTTCGCACTTCATCGACGGCTACCAAAACATCGGGGAACTTGCGTTTTATCTGCAACGGCTCATCGCCAACGCTTCTGACATCCGACTCGGGGTGCACTTCAACAAATCCGCTTGTCGAACGCCCGTAGCCGCGACTCACAACCGCCACCCGCCGCTTCGAGCAAAGCATCCTGACAAGATACTCGACGTGCGGTGTCTTGCCCGTGCCGCCAACCGTGATGTTGCCCACTACGATGACAGGCACGTCGTAGGCCTTCGATTTGAGCACACCCAAATCGAAAAGCCAGTTACGAACGGCGGCTATGCATCTGTAAATGAGTGCAAAAGGCAGCAGCAGATATTTCATTCTAATAAATCTCGATGGTGTTTTCCATTCGTGCCTGAACGCCTTGCGAGCCAATCAGGTTTTTAATGTATTTGGCCGATTCGGCAAACTCACCCAACTCTTTGGAAATCTTGCGGGTAGCCATTTCTTCGGTCAGCATTTTCATCATCGCTTCAAAGCCTTCTTCATGCTTCGGATAATCGACGAGCGAATATTTCTCGGTTCCCGACATCTCGGCTGCAATTGAAATGGCATCGGTCAAGCCGCCGTAAGCATCAATCAGGTGCAGGCGCAACGCATCGACACCGCACCAAACACGGCCCTGCCCAATGCTGTCAACGCTCTCTGGCAGCAGGTTGCGGCCATTGCTGACGCGGCTCACAAAGGTTGAGTAGATTTTCTCGACACTGCTTTGCATAATTTCACGCTCGGCGGGCGTAAAAGAACGATAAGCGTTTCCAAAATCGGACATCTTATTGGTTTTCACCACTTCAGTATTGATTCCCAACTTGTTGCTCATCAGTTTTTGGATGTTGAGCGCCAAACCGAAAACACCAATCGAGCCAGTCAGAGTGTACTCGTTGGCCACGATGTAACTTGCTGGGCACGAGATATAATAACCACCCGATGCGGCATAATCGCCCATTGAAACCACAACTGGCTTAACCTGCTTGGTGAGTTCCACTTCGTGCCAGATATTGTCGCTCACCTGGGCAGAGCCGCCTGGCGAGTTCACACGCAGCACAACGGCCTTAATCGACGAGTCGGCACGCACATCGCGCAACGCTTCAACATAGACCTTCTCGGTTATCTCCTGCTCGCCGTAACCGCTCGACTGCTGGTTGATTTCGCCCGAAGCGTAAACCACGGCAATCTTGTTGTCGGACGACATTGCAAATGGTTTTGCTTTGGCGTATTTGCCAACCGATATAAAATTCAGTTTATCAATATTTTCGACACCAGTCAGTTGCACCAGTTCGTTCAGCACATCGTCGCGGTAAGCCACTTCATCAATCAGCCCCAACTGCTTGGCAGCCTGCGGGTCGTGCGACAAACCATTATCGGCAATATTGTTGAGTTGTGCAATGTCGATGCCGCGCGATTCGGCAATGTTCTGCAGATAGACTCGCCACATACCATCGAGCATTGCCTGATATTGCAGACGGTTCTCGGCGCTCATCCCGCTCAAAATGTACGGCTCGACCGCGCTTTTGAACTTTCCGTGACGGAAAACCTGAACTTCAACGCCCAACTTGTCGAGCGCGCCTTTGTAGAACATCACCTGTGCCTGCAAGCCCTTCAGCAGCATCTCGCCAGTGGGGTTCAACTCAATTTTGTCGGCCACACTAGCCAGATAGTAGATGCCCTGCGATAGGTTGTCGGCGTAAGCGTAAACGGGTTTGCCGCTCTGCTTGAAATCGGCCACGGCACTGCGGATTTCAGCAATGGTGGCCAGATTGGCGTTAATGTCGCTGTTATCGATGAAGATGCCCTTGATGTTGTCGTCGGTTTTGGCGCGGCTGATGCATTCCAAAATGTCGTTCAGGCCGACACCTTGCTGCAAATTGCCCGACATCAGCGATGTCATACTGATGTTGCCATTGGCGCGGTCGGTGATTTCGGACTTGAAATTCAGATGAAGCACCGAATTGGGCTTCACAGGCGCGGATTTGTCACCGAAAGCGGCAACCATACCGGCAATGCCCGCAAAAAGGATAAAGAAAACAAACGAATAGAGAATCAGCGCAACCAAACTCGCCAATACACTTTTAAAGAAATCTTTCATTTTTAAGGATTTAAGTAGTTATAAAAAAGAGTGCCAAACCGGTCAATGAAGCACGATTTGGCACACCATAATATTGTCGTTAAATGGTTTAACGGATAAACTGCGATGCGTTTGAGTATTCGCAGCCCACATAAACACCGATGCAACCGCTAACTTTTTTAGGGGCCTTGTCGATGGATACTTTGATGGTGATATTCTGCGTTTTTCCAGAAGTTGCCTCCCAAAACGACAAATCAGAAGTGCGACTGTCAAAAACAAGGTCGTTGATTGATGTTGTCTCGCGCGTCCAGATAGTGTCTTTTATAACCTCCTCACCAGCAGGAATTTTCTCGCCATTGCTGTCGTAAAGGTAGAATCCCATGGGGTCTTTCTTGTAAACCTGCACTGTTCTGTCCTTAACAGCCTTTACAACGCGGGTAAACTTCTTTCGCGGCACATAAATCTGATAGTTGATGTTGCCCAACTTCTGCTCACCGGCAACAAAAAGTCTGTAGTTCTGTTTAGAATATAAAACCACGCTCAACGTTGCCGAATCTCCGCTGGCCATCTCTTTAAACATCGACTGGCCGCGATAGTCGTATTTTCCTTTCAGTTCGTTGCTGGCAAGTTTTTTCTTCGAGCAATTTTGCGCAACAACCTGGTTACCGGACACGAAGAATGCCATCAACAAAACTGACAATATTTTGAATGTCATTTTCATATCAAAATCCTCACTACATTATAATTCTTGAACGAACATCGGCAACTGTGTTCACGATATTCACAAATTGCTGCTGACTAACTTTCTCTTCCTTATTTTGATATGTCACATCATAAGCAGCCTGAATAATCTTCAGTTCGTCAAGCAACTTTGCCACATTGCGTGATTGCTTGTTCTGATCAAGAAGTTCAATAAGGTTTTCGAGCAGAACCTGATGATCATGAATCAGTTCATTGAATTCATCATCAAGTTTTTGCTGTTTCATCGGTGTGAGGCAAAGATAGAGACTTTCAATCCACGCTCCAGCCACAACCATACATTGAATATCAACAAGTCCTTGATCCTCAATGTAATTAACCACATCATGATATGAATCCGACGCAACTGAAAGCAATGTATCGGTTTCTGAAATGTTGTTAAGCACACGGTCGGCCAAATCTTTGTTAATTCCCTCATACAAACCAATTTCCACAGAAAGGTTCTTCACCAAATTGAAGTATTCAAGTGAATTTTGAGAGTTGCCGATAATACAGCAGTAAGCCATATCCGAAGCATAAACGCCCATATTCACAGCCTGCTGATATTGAGTCACATAACGAATACCATTTGAAGTTTTGTTCAGCAGATTGGGATCGAACGGAACATTGCGTTTCTGCATTCTGATAAACATTTCCAATGGTGATGGAATCTTGTAAGTTATAGTCGAAGTTGCATCATCAAAGATCACATCCTCGACGCTCAACTCCTCGATACTTTTCCTTCTTTGTCCATCATTTTTTTTATTGCCATCACTTGCGCATGACGCCATGACTGTTACCGCTATCGCAGCAAACATCACAGATTTTAATGTAGATTTCATATTCATAATTTTAAATTTTCTTTTCAATACCGAATATCGGCAAAATTACGATAAGTTATATACCATAATCACTATTTTTTAGCAATCGGAGCACCATCATTTTTATCGTAGCCTGTAATTATTTCAAAATCAACCCCATCGAAAACTGCATACGAGAAATTTGTAAGCCAGTCACCAAGAATAATCATCCGCGCGCCATCAATCTGCTTATCGACAACCAAATGACGATGACCGTAAATCAGATAATCGAACTTCTTGGTTTTCAGCAATTCTTTCGAGTGAAGGACAATCTTTTCGCGGTCGTCGCCGAGATAGCCGAGCGGAGCAAGCCCTTTTTTGCCGCGGCTTGAATTCGACCATTTGTGACCGAACCACACGCCCCAGTCGGGCGGCAAGATGCGGCTGAACAGGAACCGCACCACGCAGTTGTGGAACATCCACTTGATGAACTTGTAAGTATAGTCGCCGGGGCCAACGCCGTCGCCATGCGAGATGTAAAAACTCCGGCCGTGAATTTCAGTCTCAAAAGCATCGTCGTGGACCACCATGCCTATCTCGTCGCGCAGATAGCCGAATGTCCAAGTATCGTGGTTGCCGGCAAAAAAATGCACTTTGATTCCGCTTTCAACCATCTGCGCCAGTTTGCCCAGCGTGCGCACAAAACCTTTCGGCACAACCTGATGATACTCAAACCAGAAATCGAACACATCGCCAACAAGATAGAGTTCGTCGGCATCGGCACTGATGCGGTCGAGCCATTTAACAAACAACTGCTCACGCCATTTCGACTCCTCCGGATTGGGGTAGCCGAGATGCATATCCGATGCGAAATAGATTTTGCCCACTTCCTGTTATTTAATCAATTCGGCCAGTTTAGCGTCGAGTTGCGCGGGCGTCAGATTTTTGGCCAAAACCACGCGGTTCTCGTCGATGAGCAGGTTGAACGGCACGGCGTCAATGCCGAGTTGGCGCGCCACCTTGCTGTCCATATAGTTGAGTTCGCTCACGTGGTTCACCCAAATCAGACGGTCCTCACGGATAGTGTTTTTCCAATCGTCGAGACTGCGCTCAAGAGCCACAGAATAGATGTCGAACCCACGATAACGATAAGTACGGAACACACGGCGCAACTCTGCATGTGACTCGCGGCACGGACGGCACCAACTGCCCCAGAAGTTGACTAACAAATATTTAGCCTTCAAATTTGATACTCTGATGGTGTCGCCATAAGGATTCGACAAAGCAATGTCAGGCATTGTGTCGCCAACGCTGATTTGTCCGCCACGCTTCGGGCGCATGGCCTGCATTGCCCGCTCCTGGCTCACATAGCGGTTGAGCATCATGGTGATGGCAATGGTGTCGTAGCGATTCTGCAGCGCTGTATCTACCATCTCGAAATATTTGAAATCGTCTTGAATATTAAACAGATTGGTGCGCAGCCCCAACTTCGACGACAGCGCCACGTAACTTGCCAGTGAACCTGGCTTTTCAGCAATAAACTGCTCGTGGAACTGACGGTCGGCGCGGTAAACCGAGTCGGATTTTGCCCGGACATCGGCCACAATCTGCGCAATGTTGCGGTCGAGTTGGTGCGCCATATAATAATGGTTGAGCGTGTCGAGCATGGCGTTTGCCTGACGGTGCTTACGCAGCAAAACCGCCAGCCGCTCCGATTCGGGCGAACCGGCAACAGTAAATGTCTCTGCCACATTGGGATAAGTGGCTGTCAAGACAACCTCCTCATCGGGACAAGGCAGAATTCGGATGTTGTTTTCGGGTTCGATATAAAGCACAAAATCCTTTGGTTCAGCACTTTGCTGACGGAAAGCAAATTTACCAGAATCGCCAATCGCTATTGAGTCAGGTTGGAATCCCGATTTGGTCATATCAATGATTTTCAAGTATTTGCCTTGGGCATCGGAAATGCATCCCGCAACCGAAATATAATGTTCAACTTCCTTTTTCCCTGAATCACAGGCTGCGAGGCAGAGCGCCAACGCAATGTACAGCGTTTTCTTACACATATATATACACCAATTTTCGGCAAATATAGTCAAGTTCGACTGACAAAGCCCAATGTTTTGTTTTTTTTGAAACGGCCGGGCCGGATTCCTTGTTTCAGAAACCCGGCCCGAGACCATGTGTGACTATACTTTAATAACCTTTTGTTTTATGATGACGATACAAAAATATTTTCCGAAACAATGCGTTATGGTTAACGCTGGGTTAAAAACAGTTAAGGGAATGTTAAATGTTATTCATCGGCCACAAAACAGCAATAATACATTGTGAAAAATGCCTGTTTTGAAGCATGATAATCATCTAACAACACGATATATCAATGTTTTACATCAATAAAAACAACGCACAGTCATCTGTTCGTAACCCACAAAGTTTTATCGGATACTAATTGCACAAGATTCTTATCTTCGCCACCGTAATTTGAAATAAGTACTATCAAAAACAAAAAAGAATGATTCTTTCAACACTTCTTCAGATTCAGGTTAACGGCGCTGCTGATGCCGCCGCCCAAACCGCCGAAGCCGCTTCAGAAGCGACAATATCACTGCTCGACCTGACATTGAAGGGCGGCGTGATTATGATTCCGCTGGCCGCACTGCTCATCCTGTCGGTTTACATCTTCATTGAGCGCCTGCTGGTCATCAACAAGGCTTCGAAACTCGATGAGAACTTTATGAACCGCATCAAAGACTACATCCACGACGGCAAGATAGAATCGGCCACAGCCTTGTGCCAGTCAATCGACAACCCGATTGTGCGAATGATTGAGAAGGGAATCAGCCGCCTTGGCCGTCCGCTGGGCGACATCAACACCGCCATTGAGAACGTGGGCAACATTGAAGTTGCAAAACTTGAGAAAGGCATTCCACTGCTTGCCACCACTGCCGGCGGCGGCCCGATGATTGGCTTCCTGGGCACCGTGGTTGGTATGATTCAGGCATTCTACAATATGTCGCAGGCTGGCAACAATATCGATGTCTCGATGCTGGCAGGCGGTATCTACGTGGCAATGGTGACCACAGTGGCTGGCCTGATTGTGGGCGTCATCGCCTATTTTGCTCACAACTACCTTGCAACGCGAGTTGAGAAGGTTGTGAACGAGATGGAAGCCCGCACAACCGAGTTTATGGACCTGTTGAACGAACCTGTAAGTTAATCAGTTATGGCACTCAAACGACACTCGAAAGTCAGCGGCGAGTTTTCGTCGTCGTCGATGAGCGACCTTGTGTTTCTGCTGCTGATTTTCTTTATGATGACATCGACGCTGATTGCGCCCAACGCCTTGAAACTGCTGCTGCCGCAAAGCAACAACCAGACAATGGCCACAAAGCCAATCACCACCGTGTCGATAACCAAAGACTTGCGATATGCCATTGAAGGACAATATGTTAACTTTGACCAACTTGAGCAGTCGCTGGTGAACCGCGTGGGCCCCGCCGATAATTATCCCGAGCCGCCAACCATCTCGCTTCACGCCGACCAAAGCGTTGCCATTGAGCACGTTGTGAAGGTGATGAACATTGCCAAAGATCACAAATACAAACTCATTCTGGCCACACGTCCAAAAAAATGATGACCACCAAAGAACAACGGATTGCCACTTTAGGGACTGCCATTTTCTGCATCCTGTTTCTTCTGATGTTGCTGTTAGTCAAGTTTATAAACGACCCGACAGAAGAAGAGGAAGGCGTGCTTGTGAATTTTGGCGACACCGAGCAAGGCATGGGGCAGGTTGAACCGCGCCCCGCCGTTGCAGAAAACATTCCAACACCTCCCACCCCGTCGGAGCCTGCTCCATCGGAACCCGCACCTCAACAATCGGGCGAGGAAGAAGTTATGAATCAGGACTTTGAGGAATCGGCATTGATTGAGCAGAAAAAGAAAACTGAAAAGAAAAGGCAAGACGATGAACTGAAACGCCAGCGTGAGCGCGAACAGCAGCAAGAGTTGGAGCGCCAGCAAGAACTTGAGCGTCAGCGCATTGCCGAAGAACAACGTATACAAGAAGAGGAACGCAAAAAACAAGAGGAACAGCAGCGCCAGCAACAGCAGCTTGCAGACGCCCAGAATAAAGCCAAACATGCTTTTGCTGGCCGCAACACTAACGGCGGCACAAGCGGCGAAGGAGACTCGAACAAACCTGGCAACCAAGGCTCGCTCAATGGCGACCCTAACTCTACCAACTACAACGGAAACGGTGGTGGCAACGGCATCAATTTCAAATTGGCAGGACGTTCATGCAAAGGTGGAAAATTGCCAGAACCCGAATACAAAAGCAAGTCGGAAGGCAAAGTTGTGGTTGATATCATTGTTGACCGCCAAGGCAACGTTGTGAGCGCCTCACCAGGCAAAGCAGGAACCACAACCAACGACCCTGTTTTGCGTGAGGCCGCCAAAGCCGCCGCGCTCAAGACAAAATTCAATTCCGACCCCAATGCCCAAGAGCGTCAGCCTGGCACAATCACTTACACGTTTATTCAGCAGTAAATGGCTGAACAGCAGATTTTTGCGTGGGGCACAAGCCGACGGTTCAACGACTATTCGTCGTTCATAAAGAGCAAGTTTGGCGGCCGCGTGCAGAAAATATCTGTCAATGTGGGACTTACGTGCCCCAACCGCGACGGCACCAAAGGCACGGGCGGCTGCATCTACTGCGACAACACCGCATTCACGCCAGCCTACTGCAATGCCGCCGACAACATCACCGAGCAACTGCGCAAAGGCCGTGAGTTTTTCTCGCGGAAATATCCCGACATGCGGTATATTGCTTATTTCCAAAGTTATACAAACACTTACGCACCCGTTGAGACGCTCGAAGCGCTCTACCGCGAGGCCGTGGGCAATGGCATTGCCGGACTCATCATCGGCACCCGCCCCGACTGCATCAACACCGAACTGCTTGATATGCTGGCACGTATCAACCAGATTGTGCCCGTGGCCGTTGAACTTGGGATGGAAAGCACCTCCGACCGCACTCTGGAACTCATAAACCGCCACCACACTTGGGCCGACTCAGTGAAAGCCGCCGAAATGTGCGCAAGTCATGGTTTGCAAACGGGCGCCCACCTCATTCTGGGCCTTCCGGGCGAAACGGCAGCCGACTATCTTGAGCACGCTCGACGCGTGTCGGCATTACCACTGAAAACACTGAAACTGCACCAGTTACAGATAATCAGCGGCACACCGTTGGCCGCCATCTGCCAAAAGAATTCTGATTTTGTCCACCCCTTCTCGCTCAACGATTACATAGCCACGGTGGTGGCTTTTCTTGAGCATCTGTCGCCCGACATTGTGGTTGAGCGCTTTGTAAGCGTCTCGCCCGCCGAAAAAGTGATTGCGCCCCGCTGGAACCGAATGAAGAATTTTGAAGTTGTAGCGCTGATTGACAAGGAATTGGAACGGCGCAACACTTGGCAGGGAAGGCTTTTCGGCAAGGAATCATAATCGGGTTTCGATTGGCGAGAAATTGTTAGTAACTGTCGATTGGTTATTGCCATATCTTTTGCCTATTGCCCTCGAATTTATTAGATTTGCCCTATTGCTGAAAAAACTGAAATAGATGAAACAAATTGCTGTCATACTGCTAATTGCGTTATCGGCAACAGCCAACGCACAAGAGAAAATAGTGAACAAATACCGTAACGGCCAGGTGGCAAGCGAAGGTGTTTTGGTTCAAGGAAAGGAAAATGGACTTTGGACCTACTACGACAGCACTGGCGTGAAAACGGAGGAAATCGAGTTCCGCAACGGCGCGGTTCACGGGCGGCTCACCTATTTTTTCAGCAATGGTAAAATCCAGAACCAGGGTGAGTTCCGCAATGGCATCATGAACGGCCACTACGTTGAGAACTATCTGAACGGTGAACCAAAAATCGAAGGTTTCTACAAACTGGGTCACAAAGACAGCACGTGGACCTACTATAACGGCTCGGGGATGAAATACCGCGAGGAGCGTCATTTCCACGACACGATGCTGCTGGTCAACTATTGGGAAGACGGCAAAAAGCAGACCGTGAAGGATGGCAAAGGAACGTTTACAACTTATTATCAGTCAGGACAAATAAAAGAGACGGGCTACTACCTGAACGGCCGCGAAGACAGTCTATGGAAACGCTATTTCCCGAACGGGAAGATGATGAGCAGCGGCCACTACAAGGCTGGCGTTGAAGTTGGCAAGTGGCTGACCTACTATCGCGAAGGCGCGCTGAAAAGCGAAATGAACTACGAGAACGGCGTCAACATCCGCTACTATGCCAACGGGCAGAAGGAAATGGAAGGTCATCTGAAAGATAATCAAAAAGATGGCGAGTGGAATTTCTGGTATTTCGACGGCAAGCAGAAGATGCGGGTGAACTATCGCGACGGCAAGAAAAACGGCCTGCAGACCGACTGGTTTGTGTCGGGCGGCAAGTCGGACGAGATAAATTTTGCCGATGACAAGAAGGACGGCAAGGCCACGTGGTGGCGCGAAGACGGCAAACTCGACATCGAGGGAAACTTTAAAAAAGATGTTCAGGACGGCCTGTGGACATACTGGCGCACCGACGGACAGAAGGGTAACGAAGGCCACTATCGCGACGGCGAAATGGACGGCCACTGGACCTACTGGTACGCCAATGGCCAGGTGTGGAAGGAAGGCGATTTTGCGCGCGGCAAGAAGGACGGCCATTGGGTTGTCTACTACGAAGACGGCAAGAAATTCCACGAAGGTGACTTTGCAAAGGGCCGCGAGACGGGCTACTGGATTCAGTGGTTCGAAGACGGCCAGACCGAGCAGACTGGCTATTTCAAAGACGGAATGATGGACAGCACTTGGAACGGCTACTACCCGAACGGCGACAAGCAATATGTGGTTAACTATCGCCAAAACATCAAGCACGGCACGGCCACCTATTGGTATGAAGGCGGTCAGTTGCGGATGGTTGAGAACTACCAGAATGGCGTTTACAACGGCGCTTACCAAACGTTCCGCATCAACGGCGCGAAAGAGTTTGAAGGCAGTTTCCTAAACGGCGTTAAGAACGGTGTGTGGAAATATTTCAATGAGTACGGCAAACAGTTGCGCCAGGAACAATACAAGAACGGCCGCGAAGACGGCCAGTGGCTGACTTGGTACGACGAAGGCCCTCTCAACACCGAAGTCAATTATAAAAACGGAATGCGCAACGGCACCTACAAAGTGCTGACAATGAAGGGCGAAGTGGTGTACGAAGCCACCTACAAGAACGATGATTTAGTGAAAGTGAAAATTGACAATCGGGGAAAAGTGAAGTAGGAATTGACAGTTGACAATGGACAATTGACAATGAAGCGACTGTCAATTGTTTGAAATCCTTCTGTTATTCAGTCTTTCACCCTCTATTCACCCCTTCAAGCATCGGCACAAACATACAGTCGCCGAAATCCTCTTTGGTGAAGTCAGTTTCGCTCGTGCGGACAATGCGGAACATTCGCTGCTGCTTGTCGCCCACAGGCACAACCATCACGCCGCCAACCTTCAGTTGTGGCAGCAGTTTTTCGGGAATCGACGGTGCGCCAGCCGTAACCAGAATTTTGTCGAACGGGCCGTAGGTGGGTTTGCCAAGGTAGCCGTCGCCATAGAAGAATTGCGGATGGTAGCCCATCGATGGCAGCATCTGCTGAACTTTATGGTACAATTCGCGCTGACGCTCAATGGTATACACCTTTGCGCCCATCTCGAGCAGCACTGCCGTCTGATAGCCCGAGCCAGTGCCAATTTCAAGCACCTTGTCGCCCTTTTTCAGATTCAGAAGTTGCGTTTGAAAAGCCACCGTAAATGGCTGACTGATAGTCTGTCCCGCACCAATCGGGAAGGCTTTGTCGGCGTAGGCGAAATCGATGAACGCGCTGTCCATAAACACGTGGCGCGGAATTTTGCCAATGGCGGCCAGCACGTTTTGGTCGGCAATGCCTTTTTTCGCCAGTTCGGCAACCAGTTGGCAGCGAAGCCCTTGCTCACGGTAACCGTCTGATTGCATAACTATTGCAGTTGCAGTTTGTGCAGGTTGGCCTTGTCAAGTTTCGATTTGGCGTAGTCGAGCGTAACGGTGAACTCTTTCACCTTTTCCGACGGCATTTCAAACATTGCGTCGTTCATAATAATCTCGCAGATTGAACGCAGTCCGCGCGCGCCAAGTTTGAACTCAACAGCCTTATCCACAATGTATTCAAACGTCTCTTCGCTGAACGTCAGTTTGATGCCGTCAATCTCGAAGAGTTTCACATACTGCTTGATGATGGCGTTTTTAGGTTCGGTCAGAATATTGCGTAAAGCGGTGCGGTCCAACGGGTTAAGGTGTGTGAGAACAGGCAGACGGCCGATTATTTCAGGAATCAGACCGAAAGCCTTCAAATCCTGCGGCGCCACATATTGCATCATATTCTTACGGTCGAGTTGGGCAGTGCGGGCGCTATTGCCGTAGCCAACAACCTGTGTGTTAAGACGTTGTGCAATTTTTCGGTCGATACCATCAAAGGCGCCGCCGCAGATGAACAGTATATTTTTTGTGTCAACAGGAATCATTTTTTGGTCGGGGTGCTTGCGGCCGCCCTGTGGCGGAACGTTCACAATCGAGCCCTCGAGCAGTTTGAGCAGGCCTTGCTGAACGCCCTCGCCGCTCACATCGCGCGTTATCGACGGGTTGTCGCCCTTGCGGGCAATCTTGTCAATCTCATCAATGAAAACAATACCTCGCTCGGCCGCTTTCACATCGTAGTCGGCAGCCTGCAGCAGGCGCGTCAGAATGCTTTCAATGTCCTCGCCCACGTAGCCAGCCTCGGTCAGCACCGTGGCATCGACAATGGTAAACGGCACATTCAGCATTTTGGCAATGGTGCGAGCCAGCAGAGTCTTGCCCGTGCCCGTCTCGCCAACCAGAATAATGTTCGATTTCTCAATCTCGACATCGTCCTTCGTGTTAGGCTGAGCCAGACGCTTATAGTGATTGTAGACGGCCACCGAAAGGTATTTTTTCGCATCGTCCTGGCCAATCACATACTGGTCAAGAAATCCCTTTATCTCTTTCGGTTTCAGCAGTTTAATATCATTCAAATCGAATTTCTGCTGATGCTGGATTTCGTCTTTGATAATCTCGCTGGCCTGACTCACGCACGATTCGCAGATGAATCCGTTCAATCCCGAAATCAGGATTGCCACCTCTTTGCGCGAGCGCCCGCAAAACGAGCAGCGGTCGATTGTTGTATTGTTTTTCAATATATTGGATATTAAAAAGTTATCGTAATAACTAAGCCTAAATCTTAAATTCCCAGACCTATCTTCTAAATCCTAATCCCGATAACTATCGGGGCTAAATCATTAAAAACGAAATAGATTCTCGGCTGGCCGAAAATCTATTTCAATATGCTCATCGGTTCCGATTATTTTTTCTTCGGTTCCAGAATCTCGTCAATCATTCCGTATTCCTTCGCCTCGGCGGCTGTCATCCAGTAGTCGCGGTCGCTGTCGGCCCAAACCTTGTCGTAAGGTTGGCCCGAATGTTTGGCGATGATTTCGTAAAGTTCCTTCTTCAACTTCTGAATCTCGCGGGCCGTGATTTCGATTTCTGAAGCCTGACCTTGCGCGCCGCCCATCGGCTGGTGAATCATTATGCGCGAGTGCGGCAGAGCCGAACGCTTGCCTTTGGTTCCAGCGGTCATCAGCACGGCGGCCATCGATGCGGCCATACCTGTGCAAATGGTGCACACATCGGGCGCCACAAGTTGCATTGTGTCGTAGATGCCCAATCCCGCGTATACCGAACCGCCAGGCGAATTCAGATAAATCGAAATATCCTTTGTGTTATCGACTGATTCAAGGAAAAGCAGTTGCGCCTGAATGATGTTTGCCACGTCATCGTCAATGGGCACGCCAAGGAAAATGAT
>JAEEPS010000080.1 GCA_016284875.1 Salinivirgaceae bacterium
TTAAGGCGAAGTTTAGTTTTTAGACGATGGACAACAGACTTCTGACAACGGACAACAGATTTGGAACTCAGATTTTTATCGCTAACCGATTCAACCCGATTTTATCCGATATGTTTTTCGGTTCGAATCGGCAATAATCGGTTAGAGAATAATATTTTGCAGACTATCACTAATTTACATTTAACAATAACTTTTTAAATTTCAAGAAAATGAAACCAATTTTTAAAATTTCGTTACTGGCATTCGCCTGGTTATTATCATTCATTGCAGGCGGATTGAGCGGGATTATTCACCCCGCGTGTTATGCGTACGCTGGCGCGGTTGTGCCGCTGCTGCTGGCGCTTGTCTATCTTCCTGCCGCTTCCGCGATGCGGCGTTTTGGCGCGGCCACGGTCCTGAACGGCGTTCTGTTCGTTCTGTTCTTGATTGCGGGCGAAGCCGACACGGCGTTCGTCGTTGGCATTATTCTTCTGACGGTCGCAGCCGAAATTATCCGCAACCGCTGCGGCTACAACACCCTGCGCGGCGTCCGCTTGAGTTTCCTGCCGCTGGCCTACTCGTTCTTCGCCTACACCATTCACTGGTGGACCGACACCGAAGGCTCGCTTGCCGCCGCCGTTGAAGAGATGCGCCCTGGCTACGACGCAATGATGAAGCCCGTAATCGATAACACCCCAATGCTGGTTTTCGCCCTTCTGCTGACCATTCCCGTTGCAATCTTCGGAATGCGCCTTGCCGAAAAGTTAGAAAAGAAGCAAGCGGAAGGATTGAAATAAGGCGGGTATTACTGAATATTGGATGCAGCCGTGGGTTCACACCTGCGGCTGTGTTTTTTCACCCCTTCGGGGTTACATAATCCGAAGCGAACAACATTTTGTGTGGTTGATAGAAATTGCAAATTTATTTATCTTACCGAAACTTATAAGTTGCATTTTTCAAAATAATTGATTATTTATGCGGCGTAATTTTTATTTGGCGCAGTTATGACATTCGACAAAGTGATTGAGGACGGACGTTTGTGGGCGGTACGTTATGACAACGACAGTGACAATGCGCTTCGGAGAGTGATGTTGCAATGGAGCGATGCTGGCTGGCTCGCCGATTTCTTCACCCAAAATTTCGACGACCTGCTTTCATATTTCAGAATCACGAACATTGAAGATGCAATCTATCAAACAATGGAAGACCGCGATGATTTGGCTTGCATCATAATGGATATTTCGCCCGATGCCGACCTTGACCAATTCTTTCGTCCGCTTGACAACAACAGCGCAGGCGAAATATTGCTCGAAAAGGATAAAGGCCGTCCGCACCGCAGAAGTTGGCTTCGACTGTATGCCATAAAACTTAAAGCGGGAATTTACATCATCACTGGCGGCGCCATCAAACTGACACGGACAATGCAAGAGCGGCAGCACACTTTGCAGGAGTTGGAAAAGATGGAAAAAGTCAGAAATTTTCTGCTTAACGAAGGAGTATTCGACGAGGATAGTTTTCAGGATTATCAAAAAGAAATTGAACTATGACACAACAAGAAGCAATCGACCGTTTGAGCCGTTATCAGTCATCAACGCCATCAGTGTGGCGAGAGGAGGAAGAACGGCGCCGCAGTGCCAAAGCAAAGGGCTGGCTTCAATATTCGCGGCGCATAGCCATTAAAATTGCGCTGGAAATGAAGCGGCAAAACCTTTCGCGTCAGGATGTTGCACAGCGTATGGTGTGCTCGCCGCAATACGTGTCGCGTCTGCTAAAAGGCGAGGAAAACCTATCGCTTGAAACTATCTGCAAACTTGAAGATGCGCTGAATGTGCCCATCTTGCAGTACGAGTTTGCGTAAAAACATTCTGCCATCCGCCGAAGCCACCGCCAATCCACACAAACAGGTATTGGCACACTGCACATTTGCAACCTTGATTGCAGAATCGGCGCCATATTTATTCCCATAAAATTGTCAGCCAACCACGCTACAAATCCCCACAAATTGGGATTGACCGATACGTGTTTTCAGTTGATTTTTGCAGTGTTTAAAAACGTACAGCGTTCACTTAAAATGTACAGACAAACAAGCCGTATTTTGAATTAAAGTTAGGGAAAAGGGACTCGGAAACGGGTCCTTTTTTTTTGAGAACAAATTTGACTTCTGTTCATTTTTGAAAACGTAACAAATTAAAAATTAAGTATATGGATAACAAAACAAAAAAGCGACCGAACCTGCTCACGCTGATGGACAACGCAGGTTGGTTCAAGTATTTCACCGTTGGGGCCATTGTGCTGTCGGCGGCGAGCGCGTGCCTGGGACTGGTGCCGTTCGTTTACATTTGGAAAATCGTGGACGAAGTGCTGAGTGTGGCGCCCGATTTCGCGAAAGCGGAAAATATTGAAGATTACGGATTTACGGCCGTCAAGTATGCGGTCAACGCAATGTGCGTCTATTTTTGCGCGCTGGCCTGCTCGCACCTTGGGGCGTTCCGCACGGTGGCCAACATTCGCGAGCGCTGCGTGGCCAAGGTGCTTCGGATGCCGCTCGGACACATTGAGACCGAAGGCAGCGGCAAAATCCGCAAAATCATTATCGACTCAACCGACGCAATGAGCAACTACCTGGAACACATTCTGCCCGACCGCACCGTGGGAATGGTGACGCCCGTGGCGATGATTGCCCTGCTGATGTATTTCGACTGGCGAATCGGCCTTCTGTGCATTGCAACCATTGTGGTCGCCTTTCTCATAATGTACGGTTTTATGGTGGGCCCGTCGCTGAAGCGCGATATTCTGGCCTACAACGTCGCGCTCGAGAATATGACGAAGGAAGCCGTTGAGTACGTGCGCGGCATTCCTGTTGTGAAGACGTTCGGGCAGTCGGTTTTCTCGTTCAAGAAACTCAAGGCAGCGATTGATACATACGAAAGATTTTCAGTTAGTTACACCCGTCGGTTCCGCATTCCGATGACGGCCTACACCGTTGTAATCAACTCGTTTTTTGCAATGCTGACGGCCGTTGCGCTATGGCACGGAAGCGGCGCGGCAAGCCCCGAGTTTTTCTCAAACCTGATGTTCTATATCATTTTCACGCCCGTTATCGCGGTGATTTTCTTCAAGTTGATGCACTCGTCGGAAGCCGATATGATTGTTGAGAACTCGCTTTTGCGAATCAATTCGGTGCTCGATGTCGAAGAGATGAAAGATGCCGAAAATCCGCAGACGCCAAGCGATTATTCGGTTGAGTTTCAGAATGTTAAATTCCGTTACAAAGACGCCGCGCGGAACGCTTTGGACGGCATTTCGCTGACAATTCCGTCGGGCGGACACGTGGCCTTTGTCGGGCCGTCGGGTGGCGGCAAAACCACGTCGGCAAGCCTTGTGTCGCGGTTTTGGGATGTTGCCGAAGGCCGCATTCTGATTGGCGGCGTTGATGTGCGCAACATTCCGCAGGCGCGGCTGTCGGAAATCGTGTCGTTTGTTTTTCAAGACAGCAAACTGATGAAAACGAGCATTTTAGACAATATCAAGATGGCCAAGCCGACGGCAACCGACGCCGAAGTTGCCGATGTTCTGCAACGCGCCCAATGCACCGACATTATCAACCGCCTGCCCGACGGCGTGAACACTGTCATTGGCAGCCGCGGCACCTATTTGAGCGGCGGCGAGCAGCAGCGCATTGCCATTGCGCGGGTGATGCTGCGCAGCGCGCCCATTCTGATTCTCGACGAGGCAACCGCCTTTGCCGACCCCGAAAACGAGGAAAAAGTGCTTCGGGCATTCAACGAAATGTCTAAAGGAAAGACAGTTATAAAAATCGCCCACCGCCTTTCAACCGTTGTTGACGCCGACGCGATTTTCGTGTTCAAAGATGGACGGATTGTCGAGAGCGGCAAGCACGAAGACCTTGTAAAACAGCAAGGTATCTATTCACGAATGTGGAACGAATACCAAAAATCGGTGGAATGGAAGATTGAGAATTGAAAATTGAAAAGGACTACGGACAACAGGCAACGGACTTAAGTCTGTAGTCTGATGTCTGAAGTCAAAAAACTGTGATAATCAGTGTCTTCTGTGTAATCAGTGCGATAATCAAAAATCATAAATCGAAAATCAAAAATAAAATGGCAACTCTTAAACAAAAATATGCCCTATCTGACGAGGGCGCAAGGTCGATGGTGATTGCGTCGACGGCAAACGTGTTTTACAATCTGGCGCTGTTCTCGCCCGTTGTTCTGCTCTGGTTCCTGATTCAGGACATTATGGGCGGAACGCTCGTTGGTCGCGCAAGTTTTTATCTTACAGGCATTTGCATTTGGCTGGTGCTGATGATTGTCACCACCGTGATTCAATACAACACCTGCTACTTCTCGACTTATCGCGAAAGCGGAATCAGACGCGTGACGCTGGCCGAGAAACTGCGGAAACTGCCGCTTTCGTTCTTCGCCAAGAAAGACAGCGCCGACCTGACTTCGACTCTGATGGACGACGCGGCAAGCATTGAACAGGCTTCGTCGCACTTTATTCCGCAACTAATCGGCTCAATAATAAGCACTTGCATATTGGCCGTGTGTCTGTTTTTCATTAACTGGAAGATGGCCTTGGCGGTGGTTTGGGTGCTGCCGTTGAGTATGCTCATTGTGGCTTTCTCGCGCAAGGTGCAGTACAAACTGGGCAAGCGGAAGAGTGCGGCGGCAGTTGAGATGACCGAAAAAATTCAGGAATGTCTGGAAACTGTCCGCGACCTGCGGCAAAACAACGCGCAACAGCCTTATTTCAAGGAAATTAAAGCCAAAATTCACGAGGTTGAGAAACGTATGCTCTGGAACGAACTCGGCACTGGGCTTTTTGTCTGCAATGCCGAACTGCTGCTGAAATTCGGCATTGCAACCACGGCTCTTGTGGGCGCTATGTTGTTGAGAAACTGCGAGTTAGGCCTGTTGGAATTCTTCCTGTTCCTGCTGATAGCGTCGCGCATTTACGACCCGCTGGTTACGTCGCTTGAGCATTTTGCGGCCATTATCGCGCTCGATGTTAACTGCGAGCGGCTCAACGACATTCTGCTGCACAAAGAGCAGACTGGCACCGAAGAACTCAAAGTGAACGGCGGCGACATTGAGTTTCAGAATGTTACGTTCTCTTATCAGGACGGAAAAAAGATTTTGGACGGCGTGTCGTTCACCGCAAAGCAAGGCGAGGTGACGGCGCTCATTGGCCCGTCGGGCAGCGGCAAGACAACCGTTTCAAGGCTCGCGGCGCGGTTCTGGGACGTCGATTCGGGCCGCATAACCGTTGGCGGACAAGACATTTCAAAAATCGACCCCGAAACGCTGATGAATCTTTACTCAATTGTTTTCCAAGATGTTACCTTGTTCAACAACACCGTTTTGGAAAATATCCGCATTGGCGACAAAGACGCTACCGACGAGCAGGTGATGCAGGCCGCTGCGCTTGCCAACTGCACCGAATTTATTGAGAATCTGCCCGATAAGTGGCAAACGGTGATTGGCGAGAACGGCAAGAAACTGTCGGGCGGCGAGCGTCAGCGCATATCAATCGCCCGCGCCTTCCTGAAAAACGCCCCGATAATCCTGCTCGACGAGGCTTCGGCTTCGCTCGATGTTGAAAACGAGACACTTATTCAGCAGTCGATTTCAAAACTTATCAAAGGCAAGACCGTTTTGGTGATTGCCCACCGAATGCGCACCGTGGCTGGCGCCGACAAGATTATCACCATTAAAGACGGCAAGGCGAGCGAGGGGAAGAAATGGTGAGAAGGTCACCCTTCAATCCTTCCCGCAAGGTTGAACGCGTTGTTTTCCTTCAGCATATCGATGAACACTTCGGCCGATTTCTTCTGATAGGTGTTTTTCAGGTAGTGGTAGCAGCCGTCCATTCGGGCGTCGTGGTGGTTGATGGGGATGGCCGCAAAAGCGTCGGCATTGCTCACCACTTCGCCCGACAGAATGGTGGCCAGGCGGCTGTTGCGCACAAGGCTCAGAATGCCGTGCAGGTTGTTCAACTCAAAGCGGATGTCGAGACTGATGTTGTGGGTTGAGAGCATTAAATCGAGCGCGTCGCGGGCTTGCAGGCCTTTCGACGGCAGCGCCAGCGGATATTTCGGCAGGCTGTCGAGTTCAATGCCGACGGTGCTGTCGGGGGCGTACCGACGGGCCATTATTAGGCTCAATCGGCCGTTGAACAGCGGGTGCGACATTATCCGCTCGTCGGTGAGATACGACTTGTAGGCTAGCACAATATCCAATTCTCTGTCGGTAAGCATTTTGAGCAGCACTTCCTTCGACGAACTGTGCATTAGCAGTTTGATGTGCGGATAGCGCTTGTGGAATCCGAGCGCCGTTTTGTAGAGCAGCGGGTCGAACGAGTAGGTGGAACCCACGCGCAACTCGCCCGACATAAGGTTTTGCGCGTCTTTAATCTTGTCGATGCCCGCCTGCGCGTCTTGCAGAATCTGCAGTGCGCAAGGCAGAAACTGCGTGCCGTAGTCGCTCAACTCAACGTGCCGAGTGTCGCGCGTAAGTAGTTCAACGCCAAGTTCTTCTTCCAGTTTCTGAATCTGCTGCGAGAGTGTGCTCTGCGTTATGAAAAGCGCCTTCGACGCTTCCGAGAAACTTTTGCGCCGACTCACTTCGGCAAAATATTTCAACTGCCGTAATTCCATATCCTTCTGAATTTTACGTCGGCAAAAATATTCATTTATCGCGAAAATCGATAAAAAACGCCAAGACAAACACCGCCTATCAATAAAAACAAATGCACCCCCGCTGAGAGTCAGAGTCTTGTATTCTATTAAAAGTTTGCACGTTACGCGGGCATATCAATCTATTGTTTTTTTCTTACATTTGTACCAAACAAACCATTTCGCTATGGACACACCGACGATGACACGATTGATAGCCAACTATTTCAAGACCCAGCCAGTGCTTCGGGCTTGGCTTTTCGGCTCGTTTGCGCGTGGCGAGGAACGGCCCGACAGCGATGTGGATATTCTGTTTGAGCCTGATATGTCAACCAATTTCAGCCTGTTCACGCTTGGCGGAATGTATATGGATTTGAAAGACATTGTTGGCCGCGAGGTTGACCTTGTGCCCGAAGGCTCTTTGCTTAAGTTTGCCGAAGAAAGCGCCAATCACGATAAAAAACTGATTTATGAGAGAACCGCTTAAGGACAGGAATCGGTTGGAACATATGCTCGAACGCATTGATTTTGTGCTCGATGCAGTCAAAGGATACACCTATGAGCAGTTCTGCAACGACAAGATACGGTTTGCCGCCGTGTCGTATGGCACATTGGTTATTGGCGAAGCCGCGTATATGCTGTCAAAAGAGTTCAAAGAATCGCACCCAGCCACGCCGTGGCGCCAAATTGAGGGAATGCGCCACCACATTGTTCACGGATATTTTCAAGTCAGGCCTGATATGATTTGGAACGTGATGCAAAACGATTTGCTGCCGCTGCGCCAGCAGGTTGAGCAATATCTTGCCGAGGCCAACGGGCAGCAATAATGCTATAGCCTAACAAACAACTGATTTTAACCACGGAAAGCACAGAAAACACTGAAATACAACACACGCATAATGTATTATAAACAAGCATTATATTAAGGTTGAAACCTTAATATAATGATAAAACACGGAACTTGAATGTTCAATTCCGTGTTTTCAGTAGGCAATTGAACTTGTTCGATTGCCGTTTTTTTATTGTTTCCGTGTTATTCGTGTGTTCCGTGGTGAAAAAGTTCAAAGTAAATCTATAACCAATGCAAAATATTTCAACTGCCGTAATTCCATATCCTTATGAATTTTACGTCGGCAAAAATATTCATTTATCGCGAAAATCGATAAATAATATCGCTAAAAACATTATTCTGCGATAAAACAACATTCGCGGCGGCGGTACTTTTGCGGCCGTTATGATGAATTTGATTGCACAAAACAGTACGGCAAGCGCCATTTTCATTCTGTCGCTTGTGATTGCGTCGGGGCTTTATCTCGGTCGCTTTAAGGTGAAGGGCGTGTCGCTCGGCACCACGTGGATTTTGTTTGTCGGCATTGCGCTCAGCCACTTCGGACTGCGCATTCCGCCGCAGATTCTGTCGCTTTTCAAAGATTTCGGCCTGATACTCTTTGTTTTCGCAATCGGCCTGCAGGTGGGGCCAGGCTTCTTCCGCTCGTTCCGCAAAGACGGCCTTCCGATGAACCTGATGGCCATTGCGCTTGTGGTTTTGGCCGTGGTTACAACCTACATAATTCATTTGGTGTCGGGCGAAAGGCTTGACATTCTGACAGGTGTGATGTCGGCGGCCGTGACCAACACGCCAGGGCTGGGCGCGGCGCAGCAGATGATTGCCGACGCCACAATGGCCGATGGCGGAACGGTTGAGCAGGCTTCGCAAGCGTCGTCGGCATTGGCTTCAGCCTATGCGGTGGCCTATCCGCTTGGCGTTTTGGGCGCCATTTTTCTGATTATCGCCTTGCGCGCAATTTTTCGGGTCGATTTGAAGCGCGAGCGCGACTCGTCGGCAACCGAAGAGAGCGGCGAGTCGAGCGCCTACCGTCTGGCGTGCGTGGTCGAGAACCCAGCCATTTTCGGCAAGACGCTGCACGATGTGATTGGCGAGAGCAACAACGAGCACCTTGTGGTGTCGCGCGTGATGCGGGACGGAAAAGTGTCGCCAGCCGATTTGGATACGCCACTCAACGAAGGAGATAAACTGCTGATTGTCACCGATATTCAGCATAAGGATATGGTAAAAATCCTGTTCGGCAACGAGATTCAGGTGGATATGAAAGAGTGGCAGCAGCCAGGCTGCAAACTAGTGTCGAAGCGGCTGTCGATAACGCAGTCGAGCATTACTGGCAAAAGCCTGCGCAAACTCAATATCCGCCAGCGCTACGGCGTCACCGTTACCCGCATTCTGCGCTCAAGCGTCGACCTTCAGGCCGATGCCGACCTGATTCTGCAAGTTGGCGACAGCATTCAGGTGGTGGGCAGCGAAGACGGCATAAACCAACTCGCGCAGTTGGTGGGCAACAAGCCCGAATCGCTTCACAGGCCTAATCTGGTGCCCATTTTCTTTGGCATTGCAATCGGCGTTGTGGTGGGAATGATTCCGCTGCGTTTCCCGTCGATGCCGCAGCCGCTCAAACTTGGCATAGCGGGCGGTCCGCTCATTATCGCCATTCTGCTGGGCCACTTCGGGCCGAAACTGCGCATTACAACCTACACCGCGCTCTCGGCCAACCTGATGATTCGCGAGATTGGCATATCGCTCTTTATGGCGGCCGTGGGGCTTGGCGCGGGCGAGAATTTTGTCAGTTGCCTGATGAACGGCGGTTTCGCCTGGATTGGCTACGGCGCAATCATTACGCTTGTGCCGATGACCATTGTGGCGCTCGTTGCCCGTATTTTCCTTAAAATGAACTTTTTCAAGATATGCGGTCTGCTTTCGGGCGGCACCACCGACCCCGCGCTGCTCTCGTTTTCAGAGCAGATGTTCGAGAGCGGCCGCATTGCGGTAAACTACGCCACCGTTTACCCGCTAACAATGTTTCTTCGAGTGGTGGCGGCACAAATTCTGATAATGTTAATTCTTTAAATATGAAAAAGATAGTTATTTTGGCCGCTGCGGCTGTGATGCTGACGACGGCTTGCGAACAGAAAAAGTCGCAGTTTGCGAAAAAGACCGAACAATATGCCGTGGTTGACATTCAGGCGCCCGATTTGAGCGGAATTTCCGACAACGGCAAGGAAGTGCTGAACCTGTACCGCTTTGCCGCCGACGAGGTTGACGCCATTTATTGGGAACAGTATTTTGGTGACAAACAGCAGTTTATCAACAGCATTGCCGATGCCGACGCAAAAGCCTACGCCCTGATAAACTACGGCCCGTGGGACCGCATTTCGGGCGAGCCGTTTGTCGATGGATACAGCAAGCGTCAGCCTGGCGCCAACTTCTATCCAGCCGATATGACAGCCGACGAGTTCCGACAGTTCGGCAATCCCGACAAGGAAAGCCCCTACACGCTCATTCGCCGCAAGGCCGACGGACAACTTGAAGCCGTTTGGTACCACGATGCCTACAAAACGCATATCGATAAGATTGCCAACTACTTAATGGCCGCCGCCGACATTACCATAAAGCCGAGCGTGAAAAAATATCTTCAGGCCAAAGCCGACGCGCTGCGCACCGACAACTATTACGAGAGCAGCATTGCCTGGCTCGATATGACCGACAGCAAGATGGACATTGTTATCGGCCCCAACGAGAGCACCGACGACCAACTTCTGGGCAAAAAACGCTCGTATGAGGCCTACGTGATGCTGAAAAACGAGGCGCAGACCGACAAGATGCAGCAGTTTGCCGCCCGCCTTGGCGAGTTCCAGGCCGACCTTCCGTGCGCCGACGAGTACAAGCAGTTTCAGCCTGGCACTGGGTCGAACATTTTCTCGTACGATGCAATCTATTACGCTGGCAAGGCCAACGCTGGCGTCAAGGTTATTGCGCTCAACCTGCCGTTTGACACTGATGTTCAGCGCGATAAGGGAACCCGCACCATATTGTTCGAGAACATTATCCGCAACAAGTTCAACTACATTGTGGCGCCCACAGGAAATCTGCTTTTAGACGCTGATTATAAGGAACATATCTCGCAAGAAGCCTTTTTCTGGAACACTGCTTTCCGCGAGATAGCCCACGGCCTTGGCGTGAAGAAAACCGTCACCGACGGCACCGATGTTCAGTCGGCACTTGCCGCCAACGCGCCTGTGCTTGAGGAAGTTAAGGCGAACGTGGTGGGTGTTTACCTTGTCGGCACGCTGCAAAAGCACTTCGATTTGCCCAACATTTTCACCAAAGAGGACGCGCTCGCAACCTTCTTCGCTTCGACAATCCGCTCTGAACGCTACGGCGAAGGCTCAACTCTGGGACGCGCCAATATAATGATTTACAACTATTTGAAAGATAACGCCGCGTTCCACCGTTCGGTCAGCGGAACCTACACAATCGACTTTGCAAAGATGGAAAGCGCTCTGGCTGGAATGGCTGCGCAGATTTTAGAGATTCAGGCCACTGGCAACTTGCAGAAAGCCAACGAGTTTGTGGCAAAATACTCAAAACCCGACGATAATCTGACGGCCGACATTAAGAATTTGCGTCTGGAAAACATTCCTGTCGATATTCAGTTGAATTTCAAGAAGTAAGACACGTTTTTTCTGATAATGGTCTGGTGCTTGTACAACCCAGTTTTTCGACGATAAATCAGCACCAGACAAGGCAAAAGGGGGCACAGAGTGTTCCCTTTTGTTGATTTTATCCCCCACAACCGCCACCCCGCACCCGCACAAATCCCCACAAATAGGGATTGACGCTGACAGTGCGCCGCCGTTCCTTTGCAAGTTAATTTCAAAATCCTGATAAGATGAAAAATATAATCACTCTGCAACTTGGCGACGTTGAGACCACGGCGCTGATTCCCGTTGCGATAAAGGCCAACGAGACACTCTCAAAAAATCCGCGTGTGAAGGACCCGATGGCGGTCGAGATTGTCAAGCACCTGAAGATGGACACCGCACAGTTCAACAAGTTCCTGTCGCGCGAAGGCGTGATTGCACGCACCATTATGCTCGACAAGACCGTCCGCGATTTTGTGGCCGCCAACCCCGATGCCGTTGTGGTCAATCTGGGCGCGGGCTTCGACAACCGTTTCGAGCGCGTCGACAACGGCCGTATCACTTGGTTCGATGTTGATTTGCCCGACCTAATTGCCGCCCGTCGGAAGGCGTTTCCCGAACGTGACCGCGTCACTATGGTTGCCGCCAACATTTTGGAAGACAATTGGATAGGAATGGTCAAGAATGCCGCTTCCGCGAAAGGCGCACCCGTGCTTTTCCTGGCCGAAGGGCTCTTTATGTACTTGACGCTGGAAGAAATCGGGACACTACTCAACTTGCTGAAAAACAATTTTGAACACGGCACTTTGGTGGCAGAACAGAACACCCCGATGATGGTGAAAAACCAAAAGCACCACGACACGGTGAGCAAGACCAACGCCGTTTTCAAAAGCGGAACCAAATCGGCCCGCGAACTCGAGCCGCTCTGCCCTGGAATCCGCGTGACGGAAGAGCACAGTTTCAACGAAGAGATGCGCAAATACTCGCTGCGCGCCAAAATCTTCGCATTCCTGCTGCCTGGCGTGAACGACCGCTGGGCAACTCTGGTGTGGTAAACCGTTTTGATTATGAAGATACTTGTTTATGGTTCGGGCGCGTTGGGCTCGCTGATGATTCACTTTTTGTGCAAGGCGGGCAACGATGTGACGGTGGTGGCACGCTCAACAGTCGATGAGTTGCGCCGCAACGGATTGGTTATCAGGCATTATCTGCAACGCAAAACCACCACCGACCACCCCAAAATTGTCGAAAGCGCACCCGTTGACGAACCATTCGACATTGTGTTCTCTCTGATGCAGGGGCAGCAGCAGAAAGCACTGTTAGATGCATTTATTGATCTGAAAACCAATCTTTTGGTGCTTGTGGGCAACAATCTTGAAGCCGACTATTGCCAAAACCGAATTCTGGCCGAGCGCAACGATTTGCAGTTGCTTTTCGGCTTTCAGAACTCGGCGGGGCACCGCGAAGGCGGAAAGGCGGTGGTGGCAAGGCTGCCCGTTACCGAACTTTTTGTCGGCGGTCTGCACCAACCCGCACCTGACTGGGCAATCGATGCCATACGTAAAGCATTCAGTATCAAAGACTACAAAGTAACGCCAATCGGCGATATGCAGGCCTACTACCTGTGCCACGTGGCCGAAGTGATGCCCTACGGCTATATGTGCTACAAGTGCGGCTGCAACCTGAAGGAACTCTGCCGCCGCGACATTCAGTTCATTATGCAGGCGTCGAAAGAGTGCTTCGCCTACCTGAAAAGCACGGGCGTGAGCGTGATGCCGAAGGGCGAAGACCGATTCTACAACGGCGGCCTGCCGACATACGCTATGTTTTTGTTATACAGACTGATGTCGAAAACCGTGCTGGGCCGTCTGATGGTTTCGGACCATTGCCAAAACGGCATTGAAGAGATGATTTATATCGACCAAAAATTCGACGAGTGGCGGCGTCAGCACCACGGCTCGCCAATGCCCACCTGGGACGGAATCAGGCGGCATATGCCCAAAAGTAAAGCGGATATTAGTGTGTAAAGAGTGGTGACGGAATCCGCTCACCGCAATAAGGCGCCGCACATTTGCAACTCGGTTGCAGAATC
The DNA here is from genome assembly GCA_016284875.1 of Salinivirgaceae bacterium. Lineage (GTDB taxonomy): Bacteria > Bacteroidota > Bacteroidia > Bacteroidales > SZUA-534 > RUG13583. The sequence goes on from JAEEPS010000080.1 coordinate 13,266, forward strand.
GGCGCCGTATTTTTGCGTCGGAATTATAGGTAAATTTGCAGGAAAGGATAAAAACTATGCAGGAAATCTGGGATTTGATTAACAAGATGTCGCCTTATCTGCTGCTCGGATTCGGCGTTGCGGGGCTGCTGCACACCTTTGTGCCGTCGGGTCTCTACCGCCGCTACATTGGGCAGAACAGTTTCCGCAGCGTGGTTTGGGCGGCGCTGATTGGCGTTCCGCTACCACTATGCTCGTGTGGCGTGATACCCACGGCCGTGTCACTTCGGAAAGAAGGCGCGTCGAAAGGTGCTGCCACGTCGTTTCTGATTGCCACACCACAGACAGGTGTCGACTCGATACTTGCCACCGCGTCGCTGCTGGGCTTGCCGTTTGCCATTCTGCGCCCTGTGGCGGCACTCGTAACCGCCTTGTTCGGTGGTCAGTTGGTGACGCTCGCCACTCGCAACGAGCCCGCCGAACCCATATCGCGCCGCGGCGAACAAACCACACAACTCGCCTTCCGACAGAAACTTACCGATGCGTTACGTTACGGATATTTGGATATGATTCAGGATATTGGCCTTTGGCTTGTGGTGGGTTTGATTGTGGCTGGGCTGATAACAGTGCTCGTGCCTGACGGCTTCTTTCTGCGCTACGCTGAAACGCCCGTCGTGAATATGGCCGCGATGCTGGCCGTTTCGGTGCCGATGTACGTCTGCGCCACAGGCTCAATCCCGATTGCCGTGGCTCTGATGCTCAAAGGCCTGACGCCTGGTGCGGCTCTTGTTCTGCTGATGGCTGGACCTGCGTCGAATATGGCTTCGATATTTGTAATCCGCAAAGTGCTCGGACGCAAAACACTGTGGCTCTATCTGTTATCGATTACTGTGGGTGCCGTTGCCTTCGGTTGCGGTATCGATTATCTGCTGCCGCGCGAGTGGTTCACAAGCCATTTGGTGCAGTCGCACGATTGTTGCAACAGCGGTTCGGCGGTGTTTAGCACCATTTGCAGTATTGCTATGTGCGGGTCGCTTGTTTTTGCTCTGATTAATAGATTTTTACCTAAAAAACATAATATCGCTATGGACAAAAGAGTATTCAAGGTTGACGGTATGATGTGCAACCACTGCCGCGCCAATGTCGAGAAGACCTTACAATCACTGCAAGGTATTGATAATGTTGAGGTTGACCTTGCCACTGGCACCGCAACAGTCACAGGCTCTGCCACCGACGAAGCAATTGTTTCGGCCATTACCGCAGTCGGCTACAAGGCGACAAGGATTTGATTGTCTGATTGCAGAATCGACGCCGTATTTTTGTGTTGTAATTAAAAATGGACTAATAATGAGCAAAATAGAAAACAACAATCTGAACCAACTGAAATGCGTGGTTGGGACAAACTCGTGGGGCGGCAAACTTTACTCGAAACTCTTGCGCGGCGAGAGTGTCGATGAGTCCGTCATTAAAGAAGCGTTCGACAGCGCGCAGGCTAAAGGTTTGGCAGTCTTTGATTTAGCGCAAGATTACGGTTTTGGACAGGCGCAGAAAATGATTGGCCGATTCGGCTGCGGCGACGTGCTCATTTCGTCAAAATTCACACCCACAGCGCGTTACAAGGCTGGGCAGGTCAAAAAATCGTTTGAGAAGGATTTGGCCGACTTCGGGCGCGGTTACGTTGACATTTACTGGCTTCACCTGCCGAATGATATTTGCGAAAATCTGTCGGAAATAATTGATTTATACCACGATGGCAAAATCCGCCACATTGGCGTTTCAAATTTCACGCTCGACGAGTGCCGCCTGGCGAAATCCATTCTCGACGCGTCGGGAATCCCGCTCTACGGCGTGCAGAACCACTACAGCCTTCTGTGCCGCGACTGGGAACGCAACGGCCTTGTCGATTGGTGTCGCGCGAACGGAATCAGTTTTTGGGCGTGGGCCGTTCTTGAAGAAGGAATGCTGACCAATCCGAAATCGAAGTCGAAAAAATCGGTTATGAAACTGATTTTCAATCGGAAAAAGAAGAAACTCAAACCGCTTTACGAACTGATGGAAAGCGTTGGCAATCAACACAATATCAGCATTCCGCAGGTTGCAATGTCGTTCTGTTCAAGCAAGGGCATTGTGCCGATATGCGGTTGCCGCAAGGCGTATCAGGTTGAGCAGTTGTATAATGCTGTGAATGTGAAACTTTCGGACGCTGAAATCAAAATGTTGGAAGCCGAAGCCGACCGACTGAACGTCACAATTCTGGGCGCCGATGTGTTCCGATTTGCGGTGCGGAAACGATAGGCCGTAAGGCAAAAAATGCCGCCAATGATGTTGCACTGACGGCTTTAGGCATAGTGAGCAGCCTACTTCCGCGCCTTCTCTTCAACCGTGTAGTTGAGTTTCTCGAGCGATTCCTTCAGGGCCGCCGACGTGGTTTTGCGCGAGTCGTAAACAATGGTCACCGTCTTGTCTGCAAGGCTGACATTCAGGTCTTTAACCCCTTTCTCAAACTGCATTGTGTTCTCAACTTTCTTTTTGCAGTTTTCACAATGCATTGATACAATGAATGTTACGGTGTCCGATACATTCTTTTTCGCTTCTTGCGCTTTGGCGGGTGCTGCAAGGCAGAAGGCTGCCGCAGCCGTTAGAATCAAATTGCGTGTTTTCATAAATAATTGTATTAAAATCAGTTAATCCATATATTTCCCAAAATTGAATCGCGCGCCCGCGTAGATTTTCCGTCCCACAATAGGCGCATAAACAATCGACGCGTCGAAATCGTCGCCAAACGGTGCGTCGGGCGCGATAATCGGATTCTCTTGCCGATAGTCGGTCAGGTTTTCCGCCCCGACGTATATCTCAACAAACTTGAAACGCTTTGTAATCTGTGCGAATAGGATTGTGTAAGCGTCTGAATATCTTTCGGTTTCGGCATATCCGTCCATATTTGGCAGGCGGCATTTGCCGTTGAGTTGCACGGTGGCGTCGAAAATCCATTTGCGCATATTGGTGGCGTAACTCACGTTCACGAGCGACTTGAACCGATTGACAAGCGGCGACTCAACAGTATGGTTTTCAGCATTATGCGTGTAACTGATGTGCTGAATGTTGTAGCGGAAGGCCGAGTAGAAGGTCAAGCCCTTGAAAAGCGTTGCCGACAAATCGGCCTGAGCCGCGTAGGCGTGCGATTTTCCGTCAAGATTGTAGAAAAACACGGCGTGGCGGTCGCGCTCAATGTCGCAGACGGTTCGGCTCTGAAAATCAGTCCGATAGAAGTCGATGCTCAGCACAATGTTGTCGCGCTGCGTTGGAATGGTCAGAATCAGGTAGGCGCCGTAGTTCCAAGCGGCCTCAATATCAAGCAGTTGCAGTTGGTCG
>JAEEPS010000081.1 GCA_016284875.1 Salinivirgaceae bacterium
GCTGCACCAATCGCAAACCGAAGTTGCCCAAACCGACTCTTACGTTGATTTTGAATATGCCCTTCGCATAACCCCCGATTTCATTCAGGAACTTCTGAAACGTGGCAAACAAATCGAAGTCCTGGAGCCAAAAAGTTTGAGAGACCGAATGAAAAAAGAATTGAGTGCGACGATGAAACTGTATGAAAAATAGTTACCTTTAGTGCCGACTGTTAAACTTTTAAACTTTACGGCTATGGCAGAATGTAAAGATTGGAATCCGTCTGTGGAGTTACAGAAATCACCAAAGTTGTTGCTAATTGGGCACGACCCACGTTTGCAAACTTCGGATACTATAGCGGATTATGCTTTGTTTTCTAACTATTATTTTAAGGCAGAACCTAAAAGTGGTTCTGAAAAAAGAAAATATGGATTGGCAGTAAAAAGTTTCGGGCAGATAATTGACATTACAAATGGTAGGTTTAAGGCAGAAGAAATATATGTCACAAACTTGTGCAACGAATCTTTAGTCCATTCCCCCAAAGGTAAGACCGTTTTAATTCCTGAACGCATTGCAAAAAAGGGTTACGAAAGAATTGTTAAAATAATTAAAGAGTACAAGACAATAGAATACATTTTTCCAATGTCGCAACAAGTTAATTATTGGTTGCAGTACTTTGGATTATATCATACTGACACAGAATTTTTGAAAGACGCAAAACCAAAACAAAAAGGGATAGACAATGTGGAAAATCCTTATTATGAGGGTGAAAAGCAAAGAAACGCACCTTTTCTTGAAATATGTGGAAATGTTTACAATTTGAAAACTGGGCAGAAACTTATTCCTATTTTACATACAAAGCAGTATGGACAATTAGTAGCATATAAACCTTGCTATGAACGGATAAAAAAACTATTCAAATAAAGTCCATATAAATCAATCCTTTACCAAGCACGAACCCCGCCGTTCGTGCTTTTTTTTGTCAAATAATTTCCACCTCTGCAAAGTTCTTGCACAGGCAAAACGTATATGTATATAGAAACATTAAAAAGGAGGAATTATGGAAAAAGAATTAAGTGAGCGGTACCATTTCAATCCCGCCGATTTTGACGAGAACGGTTGCCGATTGACCGACGGGAAAACATTCCGCGATGTTGTGAAGGATCTTGAGCACTCGTTTCACAAAGCGCACACAACCGAATACGCATTGAATATGTATGCCAATGCGCAGACAATGAGACTGTTGGCTCTGTCGAATAATGCCGAGCCCTTTATGATTTACGGAATGGATTTGCACCTCGGTCACGTTTTCGACCCCGAAGGCGACCCGTATATCAACAAAAGCATTGACGAGTATAGCGAGAACGTGCTTGTGTACGGAATCGACTCTGTCTATATGACTGATTTTGATGAATATGGCAACCCGATTCTCACCGAGGATAGCGAAGTCTTCCCTTTGACCTTGCTGGTCGACAACACAATGAGAGACGGCGAACTTCGATTATCTACACCCACGATTGATGGCGATGAGAGCGAGCCAGTAACCAACGATGTGCCACAAAAAGAATATGTATAATGGAGACAAAACAGGAAAACAGCGAATGGGGATTGGTTCATACCCCGAATGGCGAATGGATTTACGACTTTAATGTTGTGTATGTGCCGAAAGTGATGGCTGGTTTGGCGAAAGTCCTGGCTAAAAAGCAAAATCGGAAACTTACGGTCCACAAGGAGTCGGACGATTTGTTTTGGTGCTACAAGCACGAGTTTGAGGCAATTGATTTCGACAACTTTGGCGCCCTCGCCACAAAAAGGAATAACGAACAAAAAAAATAAGAGTAATATGAAAATCAAAATTCACCGCGGAGCCAATCAGATTGGCGGATGCATTACCGAAATTGAATCGTCGAAAGGCGACAAAATCCTTATCGATTTTGGTCACAATCTGCCCGAAGGCGATGAAAAAGCCTATGACAAGTACGACAACTCGGATGCGCTGAGAGAAGTGCTGCAGGGCGTTTCCGACGTTTATTACACTCACTTTCACGGCGACCATATCGCCTTTGAATATGAGATTTACAAGGCTGGCGTAACGCAACACATTGGCGATTTGTCGCTTACAATGATGAAAACGAAAAAAAATCACATGAAGGGTGCCGACAGTTTGAAAGAGCAGGCGACCAAAAGCCTCGAGGCGTTGGAGCATTTCAAAGTTTATAAGCCCGCAAAAACCGAATCGGTTGGCAATATCAGCATAACGCCATATTTTGTCAGCCATTCGGTAGCCGATGCCTATATGTTTCTGATTGAGTGCGACGGAGTTACAATTCTGCACACTGGCGATTTCCGCGAACACGGCTATATGGGTGGCGGTTTGCAGAAGAACCTTAAGGTCAATATCGTACCCAAACATGTCGATGTGCTTATTACAGAAGGCACTATGCTGGCTCGTGGTGGCGAGACCGTTCCGACAGAGTGGGATTTGCAGAAGGAAGCCACCGAGATTTTTAGAAAGTACAAAAACGCCTTTGTGCTCTGTTCGTCAACAGATGCCGACAGAATTGTAACCATGTATCAGGCGACGCGCAGGCAGAAGAAAAATCGTTGGTTTGTGACCGACTCGTATCAGCGTGAACAAATTGAAAACATAAAACACAGTTTGGATGGAATCTATTCTGCCATTAAATGCCGCGACATTGTTCGATTTCACGACGATGTGCTGCCCGATATGTTGAAGGACGGCTTTACAATGCTGGTGCGCAATACCGCGACTTTCAAAAAACTGATTGCTGAAATAGTGCCGCAAATCGATTTGCAGCAGACTGTGTTCGTTTACTCCCAATTCGATGGCTATATCGATAAGAGGCACAGCGCGTTTATGCAGTCAACATACGATTTTGTGCATTCATACAATTGGGATATAAGGAACCTGCACACCTCGGGGCACGCATCACAGCAGACGCTTGCCGCAGTGTGCAATCTTGTGAATCCCTCGTTGGCGATAATTCCTATTCACAAAGAGGTGGATACTGATTTCTCGTCTCTGCCCATTTCCCCCGATTTGAAGTCGAAAATCGTCACTCAAAGTGTGAATCTTGAAAAAAGTGGAGGTTGTTTTGCAAGTATTGAAATTAAAGAATAGGAGGCGAGAATGAAACTTATTACAGACGCAGTGAAACTATCGTTGGGGCAAATAGCTCCATTGGTAGAATTATCGGTGAACAAATCGAAAGTGCGTGAAAATCGGCGGCAAGCCGCATTGATGTCATTAAAAGATTGGGAGAATCAGATGCGGAAGGTTATGAAACAATGATTTTAAATTGAATTACTTTTGGAAGCATGGTATAATCTCTTTTATTCAGATGTTACAAATGCCGCAATCGCTTTGAAAGGGCAACTAAATAAACAACCACGAACCCCAAGGTGTTACCCTTGTAGTTCGTGGTTGCGGCATAAGTGGTTAGTTGTCTGTGAGTTTCCTCTATTCCTGCAAAATGCTCGTTGTTATTTTTCGATGGGCATTTACGGTTACAGTGCTGTCTTTATATCGTTCAAGAATATAAATCAGTTCATTGTCTGAAGTGTCAATGCAGTTGGCAACCAAATCTTTATATGTTTCGTCTGGCACAAATGAATCGACATACAATGTGACAAGCGTTTCTATGCCTTTTTGTTTGTTTGCGATTTTACGTTGTTTGATTGCTGCTGAAATCTGTTCATAGTCAGCAGGTTTCATATTCAAACACGGACTAATACTCCCATTTTTATTCTCGTACCTTATGAAAACGTCATTTTCAGTTCTTAATTCCACAACTTCTTTACTGTCTTTTCCAAATCTGTCTTCGGCCTCCATATTTCTATAGATAATAACGTCTGCTACTCTATTCATTTGTTGTCTGAAAGTGGCATAATCGACAAGTTTTCCATCAATTGCGAATTTTGCAAGTGGTGCGGCGGCATTAAAACCGTGTGTCTGATAAATAAACACATCATCGTGAAAACCGACACCACCAGGCAAAATCAAATCAGGAATTTTATGGGTTGAATTTTCGTCCAGATTATCAATTATAACTGTGTAGTTGTATATGGCAACTTTGAATTTTGTTTTTTCGATATAGACAAAATCAAATTTGTCGTCGGCGTCGTTGTGAAAGTATATTTTTTCATAATCGCCTGATTTAAGTGATGTTAAATCGTTGTGGTTCGATTTTTTACCATCGACGAATATATTGGTCGATTCTTTGACCCAGCGCAGTTTCCAGTCAGTTGGCGATTTCGCGGTCTCTATATGGTTCACGGCCACGGTTACGGTTGGGTAAGGCTCTGTGGAAGAGTTGGTTTTGTAGTTTTCGAATGTTTCAATGCCGATTGCTATTTGCCCGAATTTATCCTTTAATGACGAGATATAGTGTCGGTTTCCCATATCTTCCGCATCATCAAAGAAACGGTCAACGGTGAATATGACTCTGTTGGCTGGATGATCAAAAAGATCATTATTTGCAATTCGTGAGTCCGATGGTCCGCATCCGAACGACAGGAACAGTGCCGATGACAGCACAACTGTGGCAGCCGTTTGCATAAACTTACTGCCTTGATAATCTTTCTGCTTCATTTTCATAAAACGTATTTTGGTTAGTGAATTGGCTGCGCCTGAAGTCAGCTCGGGATTGCAGCCGAATAGTTGTTTGATAATTGTCAGCCTGTACGAATCAACCGAGTAGCCGTCGGCCAGTGCGTCGCTGTCAGCCTGCCACTCCTGAACCTCCTCTAGCCGTCGTTCGGCAATCCACACAAACGGGTTGAACCAGAAAATTGAGCGCAGCACGGCCATAAACAGTTTCTCAATTGAGTGACGGTGAGCCACATGGCTGGCCTCGTGCGAGAGTATCTGGCTGCGTTCCAAATCGTTGTGGTCGGAGCGGATGAAGACGGTGCGCCAAAACGAGAACGGCGTTTCAATCAGGTTGCTTACGGCCAACTGATAGTGCGGTGTAGGAGTTATTTCAGAACGACGTTTCAATCGGGCAGCCGACAGCAACTCTTTGATAATAAACGCTATTGACATGGCCAATACTATTAGATAAATGGCCGCAATACTATAGAACCATATCTCTTCTGCGGTGAGCCGTGATTCGGTTACCACAGGCTCCGCTGTTGTTCTTTCGGCCACTACCGTCGGTACGAATTCTGTTGCAGCCTCTTGAGGTTCAGTCGGTTCAGTGATGGCGGTCGTCATTATCGGCACCTCAAGATAGATGGTTTGCTGCGGATAGAGCGGCACGTTCAGCATCGGTATCACAACCGACAGCAACATTGTCACAACCAGATATTTGCGACAAAATCCATAGTTTGGTTTCTTGACTATCAGCCAACGGTAAAGAACCAGAAACAGGCCGCTGCACAGAAAAGCCTCGATGATGTAGATGATATATGATTTCATAGCGGTTATTGTTTATTGTTAAGCATTTGCAGAATCTCGTCGGCCTCGTCCATCGAAATAGACTTACGTTGCGAGAAGTAGTTCACCAGTCGGCTTACCGACCCGTCGAAGAACGTGTGCAGCACATTGTGCATATATAAATCGGTGTACTCGACTTTGCTCACAGCCGCCTGATAGACATTGCTGTGGCCGTAGGTCTTGTGTGTCAGAAAACCTTTCGTGTCCAAAATGCGGACCATTGTGGCCACAGTGCTGTAGGCAGGTTTCGGCTCTGGCAGCCGATCGTGCACGTCGCGCACCACAAAATTGTCGTCAATCTGCCAAACCACTTGCATTATTTCCAGTTCCGCCTTCGTCAGTTCAGGAATGATTTTTTTCTGCTTGTCCATAGTCTTTTGTTTAAATTAACGATGCAAATATATAATGAGTTTTTTAAACACAAAATTAAAAGTTTAAATATTTAATTTATTTTTTAATTGTATAACTCCGAAGAGATGAAATACTGCCGTTAATTCGGTGAATATCAAAAGATAAAAAATAAGGCCGCTTCTTGAAAAGAGGCGGCCTTTAGATGCGGATTGTTTGATTGTGTTATTCGAGCAGAGCGATGCGGAATGTCATATCGTCCGGACGTTCAGGTTCAAACTGGTCATCAGCAGAGGAATTGCTTGAGCCTTGATTCAGCGGATAATCAGTAACATAGATTGTTATACCTCGTTTGTAGAACTCGTAATCGATTGTACGAATCCACTCTTGTCCGCCCTCGTTGTAGTGGCGGGTGTAGGGCAGTTGAATCTGCACATCGCTGCCATCGTAGAGGTAGCAGCAGACAATTCCGCCACGATAGACCTCTCGGTCAAGTTCGCGCACTCTCACATCGGCGAAATAGTAATTGCCGTTTTGGCTGTAGTTCCAGTCGTGCGAGTCGATGGTGACTTTTGTTGTGAACCAGTCCACCTCATCGCGTGTTTCGCTGCGCAGATAGTCAAAATCCTCGTCGCATGCGGTAAATCCGCCGGCCATAACAATTAAAGCAAAGATTGATAGTATTTTCCGTTTCATATCGTATAAAAGTTTAAGTTCATAAATAAGGCTTTTTTGCCCGCTTTTCTATTTACATGATGCAGTTTTGTTGAAAGGTTGCAGTTGCGTGTGATTTTTTTTTTTTGATGGAGAGCAACTTTATGGCGATTTCAAGCATCAATGCTTGTGATTACTTTTTTTATTACCTTTATATTTTGAATTGAAAACCATACTAATATGAAACGTTTATTTTTTCCATTAATTGCGGCTTTTGTGTTAACCGCAGGGATAGGGCAGAGCGTTAAAGCCCAAAGTTTTGAAGAGTTTGTAAAACAGCAAAACGCAGAATTTGAGGAGTTTGCCAAAGAACGCCAGCAGGGAATCGAGGCTTTGCGTAACGAGTACGAGCAGACCGTTGAGGACTATCGGCGCGCTATGAACCGCATGTACGACTCCGAAATATCATCAATCGACTTGATGAAATCTGATGACAATATTGAAAACACCAGCAAGGCCAAAGCACCGAAATCGGCAATCAAATCGTCTGATTTGGAGAAAGATGCAAAAGATGGTAAGAAGGCTATCGCCAACACATCGTCGAGCGAACTGATGAAGCAGATTACCGGGACAACCACCGAAGAGGCCAACGCACAGCAGGTGAAAGAGGCCACCAACAAACTGGCGGCAGTGGTGAGCGATGTCATCAATCAAACTCAACCGGCCAAAGCGGAACCAAAAAACGAGCCCAAAGTTGAGCCAAAGAAAGATGAAAAGGTAGAGCCAAAGCAGGAAGCAAATATCGAACCGAAGAAGGAAGAAAAAACTGAACCAAAGGAGGAACAAAAGACCGAACAGCCTAAAGCAGAGCCTAAAAAGGAGCAAAAGGCAGAGCCTCAAGCCGACCTCCAAAAGGAGCAAAAAACAGAACCAAAGAAAGAGCAAAAAGCCGAGCCAAAGAATGAGCAGCCAAAGGCCGAACCTAAAAAAACGGAGACAAAATCCAACAATGGCAATATCCCGAGCGGAAAACCTTGCACCTATACGCGCATTTCGTCACCATTCGGTGAGCGCATCCATCCGGTTTACGGCAAAAAGAGTTTCCACAAGGGCATCGACCTTGCAGCACCCAACGGAACGCCTATCTACGCTACAGCCGACGGTGTTGTGGCCTTTGCGGGAGTGTGCAACGGCTATGGAAATTTCATCAAACTGAACCACCAAAACGGCTATAAGACTGGCTACGCTCACATGTCGAGTATGGTTGTCAAAACCAACGACAAGGTGAAAAAGGGCGACTTGATTGGCTATGTCGGCTCGACAGGCACGTCAACCGGCAACCACTTGCACTACGAGGTTTACTACAACGACCAAGTAACTGATCCAGCAAAAACATTGTAATTCAAACTGATAAATATTGCAAAGGGCGCGGGAATAAGTTTTTCCGCGCTTTTTTTGTGTTTTTCGCAGATATAAGGGAAAATTCCGTTTGCCGACAAACACCATTTGCTATTTTTGCAGTTCTTTTTAAACGAGTTGACTTTTATCGGAAAACGTAACAATTTGAAATCGAAATAGAAATGAAAAAGGAACTTGAGACAAGGTACAATCCGGCTGCGGCCGAAGAAAAATGGTACAAGTTCTGGATGGACAACAAATTCTTCCATTCCGAACCCGACCACCGCACACCATATACTATCGTGATTCCGCCGCCGAACGTTACCGGCGTGCTGCATATGGGCCATATGCTCAACAACACCATTCAGGACATTCTGGTGCGCCGCGCCCGTATGATGGACCGCAACGCCTGCTGGGTGCCCGGCACCGACCACGCTTCAATCGCCACCGAGGCGAAGGTTGTGAAGAAACTGGCCGATATGGGCATCAAAAAGCGCGACCTGACCCGCGAAGAGTTCCTGAAATACGCCTGGGAGTGGAAGGAAGAGCACGGCGGCGTTATTCTTGAGCAACTCAAGAAGTTGGGCGCTTCGTGCGACTGGGACCGCACCGCTTTCACAATGGATGACGTGCGCAGCGAATCGGTTTTGCGCGTGTTTGTCGATTTGTACCGCAAAGGTTTGATTTACCGCGGTTTGCGAATGGTCAACTGGGACCCGAAGGCACAAACCGTGTTGAGCACCGAGGAGGTTATCTATCGCGAAGAAAAAAGCAAACTATACTATCTGCGTTATTATGTGGCTGATGCCGACGCGAACCCTGTGAAACCCACAGGAACTGAAGGCGAAATCATCCATAAAGACGCGAAAGGCTACTACGCTGTGGTGGCCACAACCCGCCCCGAGACCATTATGGGCGATACCGCGATGTGTATCAACCCGAAAGACCCGAAAAACCAATGGTTGCGCGGTCACAAGGTGATTGTGCCGCTTGTTGGGCGCGTTATTCCGGTTATCGAGGACCGTTATGTTGACATTGAGTTTGGTACTGGCTGTCTGAAAGTTACGCCTGCCCACGATGCCAACGACTACGCTCTCGGTCAGACTCACAATCTGGAGACCATCGACATTTTCAACCCCGACGGAACGCTGTCGGAGGCTGCAGGGCTCTACGTTGGACAAGACCGTATGGATGTTCGCAAGCAGATTGCTATCGACCTGCAAAACGCCGGCCTGATGGAGAAAATTGAGGATTACGACAACAAGGTGGGCTACTCGGAACGCAATCAGGATACGGCTGTGGAGCCGCGCCTGTGCAAGCAGTGGTTCCTGTCGATGAAGCACTTTGCCGACATTGCACTGCCGCCCGTGCTCGAGGGAAAAATCAAGTTCCACCCCAACAAATACGTATCGACTTACCGCAACTGGCTCGAGAATATTCAAGACTGGTGTATCAGTCGCCAACTCTGGTGGGGACACCGCATTCCCGCCTATTTCCTGCCAACAGCCGAAGGCGAGGATGAGAAATTTGTGGTTGCTCTCACAGCCGATGAGGCTCTGGCCGAAGCACGCAAAATCAAGGGTTACGAGAACATCACCGCCGACCAACTGCGTCACGATGAGGACGCGCTCGACACCTGGTTCTCGTCGTGGTTGTGGCCTGTCTCGCTTTTCAACGGCATTAATAACCCTGGAAATAAGGAGATTAACTACTATTACCCCACTTGCGACCTTGTCACGGGCCCCGACATTATCTTCTTCTGGGTTGCCCGAATGATTATGGCTGGCGAGGAGTATCAGCACGATGTGCCGTTCCGTAACGTCTATTTTACTGGTATTGTGCGCGATAAATTGGGCCGCAAGATGTCGAAATCGCTCGGCAACTCACCCGACCCGCTCAAACTCATTGCCGACTACGGCGCCGATGGCGTGCGTGTTGGAATGTTGCTATGCTCGCCTGCTGGCGGCGATTTGCTTTACGATGACTCGCTGCCTGAGCAAGGCCGCAACTTCGCCAACAAGATTTGGAACGCTTTCCGCTTGGTTTACAGTTGGAATGTCGATGACAAACTGCCGCAGCCCGAAGCCGCACGCGTGGCCATCGAGTGGTTCAACCAAAAATTGAGCAGCACCATCGTGCAACTCAACGACCACTTCGACAAGTTCCGCCTGTCGGAGGCGCTGATGACCGTTTACCGCCTGTTCTGGGACGAGTTCTCGGCTTGGTTCCTTGAGATGGTGAAGCCTGCTTACCAAACGGCTTGCGATGCCACAACTTATAATGCTGTGATTGAGTTGTTCGAGAAGATGCTGAAACTGCTGCACCCATTTATGCCGTTCATTACCGAGGAGATTTGGCAGTCGATTAAAGAGCGCCAAACCGCTGACAGCCTGATAGTTGCCAAATGGCCCGAGGCTGGAGCGTTCAACGAAGATTATCTGGCTGAATTCGAAAATGTTAAGCAGACTATTGCCGAAATCCGCACCGTCCGCGCCGACAAGAAAATCCCGAACCGCGATGCAATCAAACTTTTTGTGAACAAAGGCAGCAAAGGCTACAACGCGCAGTTCGACAGCGTGATAGCAAAGATGGGCAACGCCGAATCGATTGAGATTGTCAGCCAAAAAGTCGACGGCACAGTCGCCTTTATGGTTCAGACCACGGAGTTCTACGTTCCGTTTGGCAGCAACATCGACGTTGAGGCCGAACTCGCCAAACTGCAATCCGACCGCACCTACTTGGAGGGCTTCCTTGCATCGGTAATGAAGAAACTCTCGAACGAGAAGTTTGTGAACGGCGCCCCGGCAGCCGTTGTTGAGAACGAGCGCAAGAAGCAAGCCGACGCCGAAGCCAAAATCAAGGCCATCGACGAGCAGATTAAAGCGCTGAGTTAAGAAACTTGCTGATATTTAGCATAAAACGAAGTCCGCAACCAATTAGGCTGCGGACTTCGTTGTTTTGTATGAGAAATTTTGTTTTTAATGCCAACAGATAAACTATTGTGTATATTTGAGCAAACAATACTCAATATGGAACCAACAAACAGCAATTCCGCTTCCGAGCACAAGTATAAAGTAGTGAAAATAAACTCTTTCGACGAGTTTGTTCCTTACCGCCGTTTGGGTAAAGACTGGTGTATCAGTTACGGAGAGGATATTTTCAACGTTCATGCCGAGAATGGGAATTGCACACTTTTTCTGTTGATTCGTGACGATGTTTACCATGTAGAGAAAAAGATGGCTGCAGGTTTTCCAAAAGACGATTACGGACTATCGATTTTGGCCGTTTTTGTCCGCAACAACGGCCTGCTGGAATCGGTAACTTCGCGTTGGAACAGCCTTCAAGAAGGCGATAGTTTGATGACTTCGGAAGAATTAAAGGCCCTGTTAGGCGAAGAGTTCGAGAAACTTGGAGTGATTGAATAGAATTGATTTTCAGCATTAATGAGTTGACGGAATTGCCTCTATGTTATCATCACCTTGGCCAGCAATGCAATATCCTGATAAAGAAAAAAAAGATAATTAGTGAGGTTACGTTTGTTGGCATGGCATGTTAACAACCGATTGTCATATTTTTATATATTTGCACCTCGAAATATTAATATTATGATAAGGATTAAACCATTTTTATTACTGACAGCCATATCGTTCGGCTTCGGAGCAAGTGCGCAACAAGGAGTTTTCTATTACGTCAACACCAATGCGGAGCATATCAATTCAAAAACAGCAGATGTTGTTGTTAATGACAATGGCTTAGTTATTTTGAATGAATGTTCTAATTCAAAATATGAAAATCCGGCCGTTCAACTTATCGAGTTGAACAACAGTTTTATCAAGACATCTGAAAACATCATTAATGTGGATAAAATGCATAGTGTCAGTTCGATGGCTAAATACGGGAACGGCAATTATGGCATTTTCACCAATAGCGAAAACGGTCCGGTTCAGTTGAATATTTCGAAGGCTTATAAAGATATGGGACAAGTTGCCATCGAAAATCAAAACCAAGAGACTTTCGTTGAACAAGTTATTATAGAAAAGCAAATCATGGTTGTCTCAACAGACACCGAAAGCAAAGGTAAATATTCTATAGTCTTGACAAGTTTTGATGCATCAGATGGTGTAAAACAGTGGACAAAAAAGATTTCGAGTGAGACCAATGAATCGGCCGACGCAATTGTGGCTGACAATGGCGGAAATGTTGTGATTCTTGGAAGAAAATATAATGAAACCGCAACCGAATATATTCCAATCCTTTACAAAGTTGATTTGAAGGGAGGAATTGTATGGAAGAAGAGTGGAGTTGATATGCCGTCGAATTTTTACTCACAGAACATTTCGGTCAGCAATACGGGAGAAATTTATTATTCGTGTGGTTTGACACAGCGTGCGGGTATACTTCAGACCAAGGTTATAAAACTTGATGTTAATGGCAACACGAAACGCAGTATCAATATCAACGAGTTTACTGGCAATGGCTCTATGTGGCTGTCGTCAGGTAAACTGCTGTTGTATGGCTCAAACTTTTATACCGATAGCAGACAAGTTGTAACAAAAGGTTCGTATGTGATTCTCGATAACGATTTGAATACATTGACGAACAAGTCGCTTTCAGTAAATGATAAACCGGACTCTGATTTCAACTATGAAACAACCAGCAGTTCCGACCTTCAGGCGGCTGTAGAGATAGCCTCAGGTAGTGTTGTCTTGGTTGGCAAGGTAACCATGCCGCAGGCTGGTGGTGTTGAAAGACAAAACAACACAATTGTGGTTGTTGTTGATGCATACGGCAATTATAAATAATTGATAAATAGAGGGGAAAAAGACCGTCATGTTAATGGCGGTTTTTTTTTGACGTATTATTTCTGCAAACACTATGTTCGGACTTCCAACACATCTGCAAACCACCGCCGACACTGAACTCAAGCAAATTATGCAGCGTGTGGTGATGCTGCAAAATGGCACCGTGTCGAGCCAAATGGCCAAATCGGGTGTGCGCGGGCTGATGAACTATGGTGTTTCTATCACCGATTTACGGCGAATAGCGTCGGAAACGGGCGTAAATCACGAACTTGCCCGTCGGCTATGTCAACTAAATATCCGTGAGGCGCGCATTTTAGCCTCCATGCTTTTCGATGCCGCCCAACTGACCGCCAACGATTTTCAACTGATTGCCAATTCGATAACCAATATTGATATGGCTGAAAATTTTGCGCAAAACATTATTGGTAAAATCACCGATTGTGATTTTTACAGCCGCCTTGCCAGTGGCGATAAATGGCAAATTTTGGCCGCCATTCATGGTGTGGGGTGGGCAACGTTACGTAACGGCGCCGAAAATATATGTGAGTGGTTTATTGCGCATATTGAGGTATTTGCAGAGTTGGCTCATGCCGAAACCATGCAACCGTTGCTAACCACCATGCAGAGTGTGGCGAAAACATCGGAAGCCAACCGAGCAGCCATCGCGGAAGCGGCAGAAAAACTTGCAACATCTGAATCGGCATTTGGGCAGACATTAGGAAAGCATTATCTTTGGCTTGCATCTGACAGCCTCGACTGATAAATTGTCATAAACAACGTTTGGTCTGTTTTTTGAGGAAACTAACACAAAACATTTAAAATCTTACTGAAATGAACTTTAACAAGACATCAAATCCCACATTGGGCGAAGGCATTTTAAACCGTTTCGCCTTTTCCGCAACCGACCGTCCGATGACCGTTCAGGGCTCGATAAACAAGACAGCCTTGCTGCTTGCGCTTGTTATTGCGGGCGCAGCGTTCACATGGTCGAGGGTTATGACTTCTGTTGAGAGCGGCGTGGCAGTCGGAATCAGAGGTTGGATGATTGGCGGCAGTGTGGTTGCGTTTATTCTTGCAATTGTCATATCGTTCCGCCAAAATCTTGCGCCCGTGCTGTCGCCTATCTATGCAATTTGCGAGGGACTTTTCATTGGCGCAATGTCGGCTTACTTCGAGGTGATGTTTCCAGGCTTGGTTTTGCGCGCTGTGTTGCTGACATTCAGCGTTATGTTTGCGCTGCTTTTCCTCTACAAGATGCGCATTGTGAGAGCCACCGAGCGGTTCCGCACCATATTGATTACTGCCACGGCAGGAATTGCAATCGCCTATCTGATAACATTCATAATCAGCCTGTTCGGTGTTAACATGAGTTTCATGTATGGCGGCGGTTCGTTGGGGCTGATTGTTAGTCTCATTGTTGTGGCCATTGCCGCACTCAATCTTGTTCTCGATTTCGACTTCATCGAGAATGGCGCCGAGTCGAACCTTCCCTCTTATTTCGAGTGGTATGGTGCTTTCGGCCTGATGGTGACACTCGTATGGCTCTACATCCAGATTCTGCGCCTGTTGGCGATTATTGCTGGCAGAAGAAATTAAAAAAGTAGCGGAAGCCGATGCCGAACCTTCCTTTAGCCGAGCGCTTGCGTCCGAAAAGTTTGGACGAGTACATCGGCCAGAAACATCTGGTCGGGAAGGGTGCTATTCTGCGCCGTTCAATCGAGTCGGGGCGCATCCCGAGTATGATTCTGTGGGGGCCGCCGGGCGTTGGCAAAACCACTTTGGCCAACATTATCAGCCATCTGCAGGGGCGCGCGTTCTTCTCGCTTAGCGCCATCAGCTCGGGCGTGAAGGATGTCCGTGACACCATCGACCAGGCCAAGCGCCAGCAGTTTTTCGACCAGCCGAACCCCATTCTCTTCATCGACGAGATTCACCGCTTCAGCAAGGCGCAGCAAGACTCGCTGCTGGGCGCTGTTGAGCAAGGCGTGGTGACGCTCATTGGCGCCACCACCGAAAATCCGTCGTTCGAAGTCATTTCGCCGCTGCTTTCGCGATGCCAGGTTTACGTGCTCAAATCGCTTGAACCCGAAGACCTTGACGAACTGCTCAACCGCGCTCTCACCTGCGATTCCGACTTGAAACAGATGAAAATCAACGTCGAAGAGAAGGAAGCAATGTTCCGCTACTCGGGTGGCGATGCGCGTAAGTTGCTCAATATCATCGATATTGTTGTTGGCGCGCAATCGGGCAAACCGGAAATCGTAATCAATAACAAGATTGTTGAAGACATTCTGCAAGAGAACCTTTCGGTGTATGACAAGAATGGCGAGATGCACTACGACATCATTTCGGCCTTCATCAAGTCGATTCGCGGCAGCGACCCAAACGGTGCTGTTTACTGGCTTGCGCGGATGCTCGACGGTGGCGAAGATGTGAAATTCATTGCCCGCCGGCTGCTCATTTCGGCTTCGGAAGACATCGGCCTTGCCAACCCCAACGCCCTGCTGCTGGCCAACGCCTGCTTCGACGCGGTGAACAAAATCGGGATGCCCGAATCGCGCATAATTCTCTCGGAATGTGCCATTTATCTTGCATCGAGCCCCAAAAGCAATTCGGGCTATATGGCCATCAACGACGCACTCTCAACTGTCGGTCAGACGGGCAATCTGTCGGTGCCACTGCATCTGCGCAACGCCCCCACCAAACTGATGGAAAAGATGGGCTACGGCGCCAACTACAAGTACGCGCACGACTACGAAGGCAACTTTGTCGACCAGGATTTTCTGCCCAAAGAGTTGCGCGGCCGCAAATTCTACAACCCGCAGCAGAACCCGCAGGAAGAGAACATCCGTACCCGCTTGAAAAACTGGTGGGCGCAGCGGTATGGGTATTGATTATTATTCCCTTTGACAAAGCGACAATTATAATTGACCAACCGAGTCCGTTTGGTACGCTTTATGTATTTATGGCAATGCCGCTATTGGCAAACTAAAACCGACGGACAATGGAAATCAACAACGCAAATAAAGCATCGCAGGTGCGCATGGCCTACGCTTTTGTGCCGGTGTTGGTGGTGTTGTCGGTGGCGGTGATTTACTGGGGCAACTTCAGCACAAACCTGATTTGGCTTTTCTGCGGCGCCGCGGTATTGCTAGTATATGTTGCTGTGGCAGTGTTGCTTGGCAACAACTTTGTGATAGTTTTTGTTGGCCCCGACAAGGTGATTGTCCGTTATAAAGCCCTTTGGCCTATCCGCACTGAAAACAATTCCATCGAAATCGATGCCAACGATTTTGCTGGTTATGAGATAAAAAAGACGCGTTTCCGCACTTACCTTTCCGTTTTTAAAAATACCCCCGGTGGCGTTGCAAAATATCCGGATGTTTGTATAAATTTGCTTGATGGTGAGCAGATTGACAAAATCAAACGCGCATTCGCCATTCTCGAAACGATAACTAAGAAAAACAACTGATGGAGCAGGACAGGCCAGACTTGCGCGACTGTCTGGCGCTATGGGCGGTGCCGGGCATTGGCAGTATGATGTCGAAGCGAATCATCTCGTATTCGGGCGGAATTAAAGAGCTTTTCCGACTGAAAACCAACGATTTGCTGCGCATTCCCGGCATCGGGCAAACTCTTGCCGAAACCATATGCCACGAAGACTACTACCGCATTGCCGACGAAATGCTTGAATTTGCCAACAAGTTTGATGTCAGCGTTTTAACGTGGTACGACAAGAACTATCCCTCACGCCTCAAATCCTGCGAAGACGGCCCTCTGGTGCTTTTCGTTAAGGGCCGCCCCATTGAGTCCGACAAGAAATTTCTGGCGATGGTGGGCAC
>JAEEPS010000082.1 GCA_016284875.1 Salinivirgaceae bacterium
GCGGGTCTCGCGGATTTCTTGCGGAATTTGGAATGTTGCACCACCTACACGGCGGCTGCGAACCTCAACTTGTGGTGTTACATTCTGAAGTGCTTTTTTCCAGATGTCAAGCGGGGTCAATTCCTTATCTTTCATCTTTGCACCAACCATCTCAAGCGAGTCATAGAAAATCTCGTATGCGATGCTCTTTTTCCCGTCCAACATCAGGTTGTTGACAAAACGGGTAACCAATACGTCATTGAACTTTGGATCCGGTAACAGAATCCTACTCTTTGGTTTTGATTTTCTCATTTTACTTTATTGATAAAATTATTTTTTAGGTCTTTTAGCACCATACTTTGAGCGACGTTGTTTACGTCCCTCTACTCCCGATGTATCCAAAGCACCACGAATGATGTGGTAACGAACACCTGGTAGATCCTTAACACGACCTCCGCGGATCATCACAATTGAGTGCTCCTGCAGATTGTGACCCTCTCCCGGAATGTAAGAGTTGACTTCCTTACCATTTGTTAAACGAACCCTGGCCACTTTGCGCATGGCTGAGTTTGGCTTTTTAGGCGTTGTGGTGTAAACACGAACACAAACACCACGGCGCTGCGGGCATGAATCCAAGGCTGGTGCCTTGCTCTTCTTGTCCATCTCTACTCGCCCTTTTCTTACTAATTGTTGTATAGTTGGCATATTTTTATTAATAAAATGTACATAATTCTCCGCAAAAATCGGTTCGCAAAGGTAAAAACAATTTCTTCTTAATCAATACTCTCAAAATAAATATTTTGAAAAATAACTTCCACAGGCGCAAAGCCCAATAATTAAGGACAAAACGCAACTTTCAACCAAGATGGTTGACTTTTATGAACACCCACATCGGCAGTTTTTCATCATCATCAATGCGCCGACAACAAAAAAAGGCGACTCAAAAGCCGCCTTTTTTGTTCCTATATATAATAGGTGTATTAGAATTTCAAATCAAGACCAACAAGGTAGCAGCCCCGAGTCTCATCAGTCCAGGCAAACTCTTGCTTCTTGTCGCCAAAGACGTTGCGGGCATTGACAAATACTGCGTTGTCTTTCCAAAACTTGTAAGACACTTTCATGTTGGCCGTGAATTTCGGGTCAGTCTCAAACGAACCATTCGAAGTCCTATAGGTTTGTTTTGAGTAGAAATTACCGCTGGCATAGATATTCAATTTTTCAATTGGGGTGTAGTTAACACTGAAACCGCCAAAGAAACTTGGTGTTGCCTTGTGGGTGATGGTCTTTTTCTCATAACGACCATCATAATCAACCAAACCTGCACTCTGTAACTGCTGAAGTTTCTGATGGTACTCGTCGGCATTGAAAGTTTGCTCGGCGATAAATGACTGTATTCCTTTTGCGTCAATTTCCGCTTGCTCTGCCATTGCATGGACTTGCGCTGCAACTGCTTGCACCTCGGCAGAATTTGCCTTCATCATTTGCTCTGACTGAATCTTGGCCTGCTCCTCTGACATACCGGCACCAACCAATTGCTGAACTAATATCTGTTGGGTAACACCGGCTTCAATCTGCTGCATTCCGCCAGCATCAAGTTGTTGCTGAACTCCAGCCTTGAATGGTGTCACAAAATAATTGTCAACTCCTAGACCTTTAATTCCAATTTCTTGCTGAGCGTTTACGGCGGCCAACGTAGTCATATCGGTTATGATTTGAGAGTTGTTGTAGCATGCATGGTCTATCAACTTTGTGTTTTGGAAGGTACCGAATGCCTTAAAAATCAACTTCTCTGTGGCCACCCATTCAACATTGACAGTGGCTCCCAATTGGTGTGCAATCAAATCAATGTTCTGGTATTTCAAGTTAACCTGATTGGGAATCGCTGGGGCTGGTGCAGGCTGTTCAATTGTATGAACAGTTCCAATCTGCGGGAAATTAATGTCAGCCTCCATTGAACCTGTATGCACAAATGCAGTCATAGATTCAGGCAGCAAGCAACCGAAATCGCGGGTAGTGTTTGAGAACGCCTCGAGTTCAACAAACACGTTGCGCACCGGACGAACACGATAGCCTAACTCTAACATTGTCATTGCAGCCTGATACTGGTCCTTGTTTCCTTCGAAATGCATTTTCAACGGCATTGGACGCACACCCTCGCGGTCCCACATATAATCGGAATAAGTGTCGACTGTGAACGGGCCTCGGTTGGCACTCGAAATAACGCCACGAATCATGTGCTTGTCGTTGATATTGTAACTTGCCACAAGTTGGATTGGAATATAAACTTTATCAGAAACACTGAACTTCTCAGCACGCAGACCGCCGATCAAACGGAGTTTCTCATCAAGCATTTTGTAATCGACACGCAGCGAGCCTGCAAACGAGTTGATTCTGATGTGGTCGTTCAAATATCCGGTTGTGTAGTTGCCATCATCGTCACGTGTCAGATATGGTTTGTCATCGTTGTGAACTGACTGATAGTAAACACCCGGACGAATGTTCAAGTCACCAAATACGAAATCGTACTCTGCGTTTAAGTTAATGTTTATGTTATCGATTTTGAAACCAGGGTCACCGCGTACAATATCCTGCGTACCGCCAAGTACATTAGCTTGCAACGACAATCCCTTCACCTTGCCAATGAAATCGAAATAAGTTCCGCTCATCTCGCGGGCTGTGGTCGAAACCTGCGGGTCACCAAATGACGACGATGTTACGTATGAATGCTGATAACCGCCCGAAAGCGAGAAGTTAATGTCGTCGCTCACATTATAATATAATGACAAATTGGCACCCATACGGTCAACGGCGGTTTCAACATCTTTATATTGCTTTTCGGGTTGCTTGTTCCGATTCCAAACTGAGAACCAGTTACTTGCCGGGTTTTTGAAGTGGAAATCAGGATTGGCGACATCTTCAAAATACATCAGCGAATCATACTCGAAGACATAAAGTTTATCAGTTGTGCGGTTCATTTTCTGATAGTTACCCGACACACGATAGCCGAATTTACCAACATTTTGTCCGACACTAAGGCTGCCCATGTACGAGCCAAGATTACCGCCTTGAGCATGGCCGAATACTTGAATATCCTCAGAATCAGGCGTTTTAGTGATGATGTTGATTACACCGGTAACAGCGTTAGCACCATAGAGTGCACTTGCCGCGCCTCGAACAATCTCAATGCGGTCTATATCGGCGAAATCGACAGGAAGCGACTCCCAGAACGTACCACCATTAATAGAATTGTAAACCGGGCGGCTGTTAATCATGACCAAAGTCATTGTGTTTTCGGTGTAAATCGTAAGGTTCTCATCGGGAATGTTGTTATTGCCACGGATGTGGATATCGTAATTGCCGTTTGTTTTCTCGCGGACAATCAGCCCCGGCACCAGACGCATAGCCTCCTGAATGTTGCGGGCACCCGAAGCGATTATCTCATCATAAGAGAGCACTGTGGTTGAAAGAGGTGATTCGAAACTGCTCTCGGCCCTCTTCGAGGCAGATGTAACATTTTTATTCAAAAGCATTTCGTAGAATTCATCAAGCGATATGCCCATTATTTTCGTTATCAACATTACATCTTCAATCGACAAATCTGCCAATTCATCGTACGACATTGCTGCAATGTCGGCACGAGTCAACTGTGAAGCATCTTTTTTCTGTCCCAGCGATTGTGCCGATGCAACGGCAGCGATAATAAAACAAAGTATTATTTTCTTTAACATGATTACTATTTTATATGTTTGACTAATCTACTGATACTCCTAACGATAACAAAGTTTTTGCTGCTTTGACGCCTTGTTCTTGAATGTGTTTGACACTAATCTCGAATGTCTGCTGGCCGTCAACTTTTGTGAAGTTGATGCCCGACATCGAAGATGCCAGTCCTTGTTTGTCTGTCACCACCAAGACGCCTTTATTAGCCACTTGCTTGGTGATTTCCTCCACATTCGACGATGCCTTGGCCGGCACAAAAACAATATGATACAACAGACAATCATCAATCGACATTATCTGCTCGACCACAATTTTCTGCTGACCGACTGTTTTTTTCGCCGTGAAGGCTTTCAACTCATTGGTTATTGGCGAACTGCCCAATACACCAATCTTAAAATCTCCCGTCTGTTTCGACGTTGGCCACTCCATATACTTTGTAAAATTGTATATGAAAAGAGCCTTGAATTTGTCGTCTTGAGCATGAGAAATACCATGCAAGAATAAAGACGCCACTAAAATTAATAGAACTTTTTTCATATTAGTTTGGTTTTAAATAAATAACCCTTGGCCGAAATTATTTCTACAAAAATAATAATTGGATTTTATTGTTTTACCTCGAGTAGTTTTTTTTTCTGTAAAAAATACACTTTTATTTATTGCGCTAATTCGCAGACTCTTACGCAAAAGAGTATACCTATGGGGGAAAATAGATTAAAAGAATTGCTCCACATAATCACCCTTTTCTTTTTGGCGTTAATCCAAATACAAACTCCATATAAAAATTACGTACCTTTGGCAAAAACAAGTTGACAATGAACGAAGACATCAATAAGGCGCTTGAGGTACTGCGGAACGGCGGCGTAATACTTTACCCAACCGACACCATTTGGGGACTGGGCTGCGACGCCACTAATGCAGATGCGGTGCGGCGCATTTACGAAATCAAACAGCGCGCCGACAACAAATCGCTGATTGTGCTGGTGGATACCGCAGGGCGCATTCCATCGTATGTGCAGGACGTGCCCGACATTGCGTTCGACATGATTGAGTTGGCTACATCGCCACTGACCGTGATTTTTGAAGGGGCTAAAAATCTGGCCCCCAACGTTATAAATGCCGATGACCAAAGCGTTGGCATCCGCGTGGCAACCGATGACTTCTGCCCCACTCTCATCCAACGGTTCCGCAAGCCGATTGTCTCGACGTCAGCCAACATCAGCGGACAACCCGCGCCTGCCTGCTTCGGCGAGATTGACGAGCGCATCATCAAAAGTGTCGATTATGTTGTCGGTCACCGACAGGACGACACCACAAAACATAAGGCATCTGGAATTGTGAAGATTGGCCGCAACGGCGAAGTGAAAGTGATAAGAGAATAATTTTTCAGCACGATGCGCCGACTGACGATTACCATATTATTTATATGTATAACCCGACTGGCTTTTTGCCAATCGCTCGGCGCGTTTACTGATTACGACAAGCATTTCATTGTTTTCGACGACGGCAATTTCCGTCAACTTGAATTTCAAGAGGTTAGATCGTTTGCCATTGGAAGCGGCTGCGTGGCCTACATCAACAACGGCGGCTATCTGAAAGCCTATGCCAACCATATTCAATATGACGTGTCGCCATCGGTTGACAACTACACCATCACCGACAACCTGTTCACTTTCTGCGTTGGCTCACAACTCTATGTTTTTGAGCGCGGTAACCGTAGGCTGCTATCTGGATTTGCTGGGCGTTTCTTGGTGGGCGACAGCGTGGTGGCCTTCATCGACACCAACAAGCATTTCCTCTCGATTTACACTGACGGACGTGTGAGCGAACTGGCCGACATTATTGTTGGCAACGACGCTGAATTCTGGGTTGGCGCCAACACGGTGGCATTTGTCGATATGCACGATGTGCTGCGGCTTGTCTGCGGCGACCGCGTTTATGAACTTTTTAATGTCATCGATGGCATCAGCACCAAATTGGGACGCAACATTGGCGCGTTTGTTGACCACTCCGATGGCGAATTCCGTATTTTTTACGATGGCGAACTGCATGACATTGAGCAGTTTACTCCAAAATCGTTCAAATGTGGATATGAGCAGGTGGCGTTTGTGAACAGTATGGAGAATTTCCGATTGTTCAGCAATGGTGAGTTGTACGATATTTCAGGCTTTGCGCCCGACATGTATGATGTGAATCGCAAAATGCTCGTTTACAGCCTTCAAGGACAATTCTTCACATTTGTCGACGGCGAACAATATCTGGTTGAGAACTATGTGCCACAGAGTTACAGCATCAACGGCAACCTGCTAACCTACATCGACCAAAACGGATATCTTGCTGTTTTTGAGGATGGTGAGAAGCATATTATCTCATACGGCCCTGTCAACGATTACACTGCCGTGGGCGACGTGGTGGTGTTCAACGAGGGACTGAACACTACTAAAATATACTACAACGGAAAGACCTATAAAAAGTAGGAAGTTAGAAGTTTTAAGTTCTAAGTTTTAGAAGTTTTAAGTCCTAAGTTCTAAGTTTAAGCGCAAGTTGTTTGCTTGCGGCTTGGAATTCTGTCTTTTCAGACAGTTTTATTCTCCTTTGAGTTTCTGAACTGCTTCGGCTTTGTTGGGTGCGCCAAAAACCGTACTGCCTGCAACAAGCACGTTAACGCCATGATTGACAAGTTTTTCGGCATTGTCGAAATTCACGCCGCCATCAACCTCAACCATCGGTTTTGAGTTGGTTTCCTCCATCAATTTGCGAAGGCGCAACAGTTTGTCGTAAGAATGCTCAATGAATTTCTGACCGCCATAGCCTGGATTCACTGTCATAATCAGCACCAAATCAACATCTTGAATAATGTCGGCAAGCACTTCCACTGGAGTGTGCGGATTGAGCGCCACGCCAGCCTTCATTCCGCAATCCTTGATGTGGGCAATGGTGCGGTGCAGATGGGTGCAAGCCTCGTAATGGACAGTTAGAATTTCGGCGCCAGCATCGCGGAAACGCTCAACATACTGGTCGGGATTGACAATCATCAGATGGACATCGAGCGGCTTCCGAGCACTCTTTTTGATGGCTTTCAACACAGGAAAACCCATCGAAATGTTGGGAACAAACACTCCGTCCATAATGTCAACATGCAGATAATCAGCCTTGCTGGCGTTTATCTCCTCAATGTCGCGAGCCAGATTGCCAAAATCGGCCGACAACAGCGATGGCGCAACTTTCACTTCCATTTTTTATCGATTTTGCTGCAAAACTAATTAAAAGTTAGGATGTAGGATTTAGAAAATCGGATTTTGAATTTGCGTCAAATCTTTATTCCCACAAGTAATTGATCGTCAATCTGTTCAATCAGAGTGCCATTGGGCTGGGCGCGCCATTGGTCGAGCCGTTCGCAAATAACTTTCGCCTGCTGCGCAAACGGCATTGCGGACACTTCGGTCAGCAGACTGTAGAGCCGCTTGTTGGTGAATTTGCCAACGTCGCGGATGCCGTCGGAACCGAACTGGTCAGAGATACCATCGGTGAAGAAATAAAGAGTGTCATCGGGTTCGAGGTCGATAATGTTGTCGGTGAACGGGCCGTTGTGGAGCACGTGCAACCCAACAGGCATCTTATCAGGCTTGAATGTCAGCAATTTGCCCTTGCGCACAATCAACAGCGGACGATTGGCTCCCGCATAATGCATCTGCAGTTTTTTGGTGTCGATAATGCAGAAAGCCATGTCGATGCTTTCGAGCGAGTCGCCGCTGTCGGACGACTGGTGCAGTTCCTCGATTATTTTTGTCCGCATCTGGTTGAGCACACCCGCGGCACTCGACAGAGTCTGGGGCGCGGCCGTGACACTATTGAGCGTTGAAATGCCGAACATGCTCATGAAGGCTCCCGCCACGCCATGGCCAGTGCAGTCGGCAACGGCTATCATTTTGAGGCCGTTCTTCTCCACCGCCCAATAAAAATCGCCCGACACAATATTCATTGGTTTCCAGATGATTAGGCTGTCGCCGAAGATGCTATCCATAACCTCTTTCGATGTCACGGCGGCGTCTTGCACGTGCTTGGCGTAGTTGATGCTGGCGGTGATTGTCTGATTAGTGCGGATGATGCTATTGCGCTGTTGCTCAATCTCGTCGCGCTGCGCCAGAATCTTATCGTTGCGCAGATTCAGTTCATCGTTTTTCCGCAGCACCTCATCTTTTTGCATGGCAAGTTCGCGGCTCAATTTCCGCTTGCGCAGAAATCCCAGCAAAATGGTGACAAACAGCGACGACATCAGCACAAGCGACACGGCGACAATACGGATGACGTATTTCTGTCGCTGAGCGGCCAATTCGCGCTGATGCATATCACGCTCAAACTCAAGGGCTGTTGATGTCCGAGTGGTTTTGACGGCGAAATCGCGCTTGTAGGTCTCCTTGTCGAGCATTGTGCGCAAATTGGTGTATTTCAGCGCATTTTTATAGTCGCCAAGTTGCTCGTAGCAGGCAATCATCAGTTCGCACATGCGCATCTCCTTTTCCCACACAAGCGATGGCATCAGTTCCACGCGCTTGAGAATGGTCAATGCTTCGGCGGCGCGGTTGTTAAGTATCAGATAATCAGCCTCCCAAAAATCAATATACACGCTCTCCTCCGTGAGCGAACTGCTCTCGATGGCCGATTTCGTAAGATTCAGAAAGTAGCGGCTGCTGTCGATGGCTGCCTTACGCTCCTCACCTTCAGCATGTTTGGCTATCTCCATAAACACATCCATAAGGCTCTGCATGACAATGAGTTTAATTTGCCACTCGCCGTGCCTTTCCTCGATTCCGTATGCCTCGAGCATGATGTTTCGCGCAAGGGTAAGCGCCTGCATATCAGCGTAATCCTTGTATTTCGAGAATTCGTTTGCACCCAACATGTAAATATCCTCGCCGATGGCCGCCGAATCGTTGCGCAGCGAGTCGAGTTTCAGGGCTCGATGGAAATAATCATCGGCAGTCATGTAGAGATGGAAATTGGTGCTGGCAATACCTTTTTTGCGCCAGACTTCAGCCACGCAAGCCGTGTCGCGAATCTCGACAAAAATGTTGAGCGCGCGGTTGTAGTAATCGTCGGCCAGCATGTCATCGCCCATCACGCTCAAAGCGCTCGCCAGTCCGTAGTAGGCCGATGCCAGTTTGTCGTGCATCCCCGCCGAATCGAAGCAGTTGATGGCCTCGCGGTAGAACTCGCACGAACGGCTGTAATCGTCGTGAATATAACTGCACCAACCCAGCAACTTGTAGGCATTGCCAATTTTTTCGCTGTTTTTCAACTCTTTAGCAAGATTGAGTTCCATCTGTGCGTATTTGGCAGTCGAATCGACATTGTAATGGGCATAACCAATCTGGTCGAGCAACTCCAGCCGCTCATCGGGCGTGAGATTGCTGTTCAGCATTGCCACCAAACTGTCGAGGTGCTGGTCGGTATCATCGATGTCCGATTGGGCGCAAACCACATCAGTGCATACGCAGAACGCTACGCACAATACGATGATTCCTAACCACTTATCGGAATAATTCCTCTTCATCGACGAATGTCCCCCAAAACAAAAAAAAATAGCACTTCCCGTTCAGAATTCAAAATTCCGAACAAAGAATTTCAAGTTGGCAATATTAATCCGAATAATTTAATACACAAACATTTAGCATCACAAATCCTTTCCTCTTGTTTTTGGATGCTAAATCATGCCGTGTTCAGAAAAACTGAAAAAATCCTTATCGGCAATAATCACATGGTCCACAACATTGATTTCGAGGAGTTTGGCCGCATCGACAATGCGCTTTGTCAAATTTTTGTCCTCGACGCTTGCCGTTATATTCCCCGATGGGTGATTATGAACAAGAATCAGAGTTGAAGCCAACCTCTCGATGGCCTTTTTCATGATTATCCGCACATCGACTGTTGTGCCGCTGACGCCGCCAGAACTGATTAATACCCTATCAATCATATGGTTGCGGCGGTTGAGAAACAACACCCAGAACTCCTCATGCGGCAGGTCGCCAATGATGGGCTGCATGATGTTGAACACATCTCTACCTTGTTTAATCTCGGCGCGCTCAAGGTCGGCATTGCCACGGCGGCGCCCCAACTCGAGTGCAGCCATGATGGTAACGGCTTTGGCCTCACCGATGCCGCCTATTTTAATCAAATCGCTAATGTCGCGCTTGCCCAAAAGATGCAGATTGTTGTCGGCCGATGAAAGCACCGCCCGCGCCAGATCGAGCGCCGACTGACTTTTGGTGCCTGTGGAAATCAGAATTGCCAACAACTCTGCATCGCTCAACGCACTGATGCCCTTGGCAAGCATTTTCTCGCGCGGACGATCGTCGGCATTCCACTCCTTGATTGTCAGTTTTTTAATCTCATCCATAAGCCAAAGATAATCAATCTTTCACGCAATCAACCATTCTGGCCTTCAATCCTTACCAATTGCACCACATTCTCAACATGTTGCGTCTGCGGGAACATATCAACGGGTTGCACTTTGGTAATGCGGTACTGACTGCTCATCAGGGCAAGGTCGCGGGCCTGCGTGGCGGGGTTGCAACTCACATACACAATGCGCTTGGGGTTGGCGTTCAAGATTACCTGCACAACATCGGGGTGCATGCCCGAACGCGGCGGGTCGGTGATGATGACATCGGGGCGCCCGTGCTCGGCTATGAAACTGTCGGTCAAGACGTTTTTCATATCGCCAGCAAAAAAATCGAGATTGGTCAGATTGTTCATTTGAGCGTTCACCTTGGCATCGGCAATGGCATCCTCAACATACTCAATACCAATTACTTTCTGCGCCTTGTCGGCCACAAAGCAGGCAATGGTACCAGTGCCTGTGTAAAGGTCGTAAACAACTTCGTTGCCAGTGAGTTCGGCAAAATCTTTGGCCACACCATAGAGCACTGCGGCCTGGTCGGTATTGGTCTGATAGAACGAGTTTGGCCCGATTTTGAACCGCAGTCCAGCCATCTCGCCAACAATATGGTCGTCGCCAGCGTAAAGTGTTGCGGGCAGGTCGGTGTACGAATCGTTCAACTTACTGTTTATCATATACATCAGTGATGTTATCTGCGGAAATTTCTGATGCAGAAAATCCATCACAAGGCTGATTTTCGGACGGTCGTCGGCCGAGACAATCAGAATGACCATCAGTCCGCCCGTGTTCGAGTTGCGGATGACAATGTTGCGCAGAAGTCCTGTATGCTCGCGTTGGTGGTAAAAACTGATATTATTTTCTATCGCAAACTGTTTCAGCGAGTTGCGAATCTCATTAACAGGCTCAGGCATCAACAGGCACTCTTCAATATCAACCACCTTGTCGAAGAAGCGCGGCAGATGATAGCCAACCGAGCGCTGCTCAATTTTGTCGACATCGGCAATCTGCTCGGGCGACAACCATCGCAGCGGCGAGAAGGCAAACTCAAGTTTGTTACGGTACTCGCGAGTCTTTTTACTGCCCAGAATGGGCGAAACCTCGGGCAACTCAAGATGGCCTATACGTGTCAGATTGTCAACCACTTGCTTTTGTTTCCAAGCAGTCTGCATCTCGTATGGCAGAATCTGCCACTTGCAGCCTCCGCAAACACCAAAATGGCGGCAGAACGGCTCAATGCGCCTGTCGCTCATCTTCACATAGCGGACAACTCGGCCCTCGATATATCGGTTGTGCTTTATTTTTCCCTCAACGTCAACCACATCGCCAGGAATGGCCAGCGGTACAAAGGCAACCATACCCTCGTACTTGCCCATCGCCATACCTTCGGCGGCAATATCGGTAATCTCAATATTCTCAAACAGTTGCTTCTGATTTTTCTTGCGCGACATAATTCTATCGGTTTTTTGCGGCGGCAAAATTAACGGAAAAAGGCGATTGACGCTAATAATGTTATCCGCAAGCGGAAACTATCGCACTGACTACACAGAAAACACTGATTTACACAGATTTTTCTCTAACCAAACTAACCCGAGTATATCCAAACTTTGCGTCTTGGGGCGCTAACCGATTCTTTCCGATTTAAACCGAATTTTATCCGCAGGCGGATAATGGTTAGGGGGTATCGCTGCGCGAGAAATTTTTAGAAAAATACATTTAAAATTTATAAAAAATTGATTTTAATAATTTTATAAAATTTTGTTTCAAATTTTCTTTCAATTTCTGCCCGCAAGGGTATGCAACAAAAATAGGGGCGAATGATTATTCGCCCCTACATATATATATCGCAATCAATTACCTATCAATCGTTTATCACCACCCGCTTCGCCACATTGCCAACCTTCACCACATAAACACCTGCGGTGTTGACGCGGATTTCTGTACGGACGCGATTAATCGCGTCCCTACCAATCAGGCGTCCCATTGCATCATACACAAATGTCTCTGCATCAGCGTTTTCGATAATGATGGCGCGGCCGTTGGCGTAAACGTGCACGGAGGCGGCGGATTCATCGCCGAGGGCGGTGACGGCACCTGCAGCAAAATAGGCCGTGAGCATCTTATCTTCCTCAACCACAAACTCGTAGGGGTTAGCGGTTTCGCCGTTGCCCCACTGCACAAAATGGTAGTTTGGATAGGGCTTGGCAAGGCAACTCACGCGCTCGCCGTAACTGTAAACGCCGCTGCCCGACACCATTCCCATATCGGCATTGTTCTGCGACAGAATAATGTTGTACTGCATCGGCACAAAGACGGCCGTGTAGGTGGCATCGGCTATGACGCGGACGGTGCGCGGATTATCGGTGCGGCCATCGGACCACTGCTCAAAGAGGTAATGGGCGCTGGCTGTGGCCGAAAGCGTGGCATTGTTGCCCACAACATAACTGCCCGTGCCCGCAACCGTGCCCCGAAGCGTATCGTTGGCTGCAACCATAATATTGACTGTCTGCAACTTGCCAAACTCCGCCACAATGTTTGTATCGCCCTCAACGGTGAGCGTGCGCGGATTGGTAGTCACACCATCGCTCCAGCCTGTGAAATAGCAGTTGGCGGCTGGCGTGGCCTGCAACTGAACGCTGGCACCGTAATCGTAACTGCCCGCTCCGCTCACTGCACCGCAAAGGCTATCGGAAGCGGCAAGCGCAACCGAGTGGCGATCGATGGCAAATACCGCTTCAAATGTTGTATCGTGCTCAACCACAAACTCCTGCGTTGTCTGAACGGCGCCGCTTGTCCATCGCACAAAATGGTGGTGCGCCGCTGGCTTGGCCTCAACTTTGACCGCCGAGCCGTAACTGTAGAGCCCCGCGCCGCTAACTGCGCCCATTGCCGTATCGCACTTGGCCGCAACGCTGAAAGTATCGATGCCGAAGGCGGCCGTGAGCACCGTGTCGCCACGAATCAACAACTCGCGCGGATTCTGACGGTTTCCATCGCTCCAGGCCACAAAGTGATAGTGCGGCACTGCAATGGCCGAAATAATTATCTTCTCGTTGAAGTGGTAAACGCCCGTTGATTCTGTCACCGTACCGTGTTTAGTATCAGCCGATTTCACCTCAACATTAACCTCATCAGGAACAAAAACGGCCGTAAACGCAGTGTCGCGAGTCAGTGTTATGGTTCGTGGATTATCGGTGTTTTCATCGCTCCAATGGTAGAACACATAGCCTGTTTTGGGCGTTGCTGATATTTTGTTTGTTGACAGATAATCGAAACTTCCTGCGCCATTTGCGCTTCCCATATTTGTATCATTCGATTGAAGTTGTATTGAATACTGATTGACAGCAAATTGAGCCTCAACAACAGTGTCTTTAATTAATTGTATGGTGCGCGGATTTTGGGTTACGCCATCGCTCCATTGACTGAAATGATAGCCGTAGTTCGCTGTAGCCGAAATCTCAACATTATCCCCATAATGGTAAGTGCCCGAAGCATTTGAAACCGTGCCTTGTACCGTGTTATTACTTGATAATGTGAGCGTAACAACATCGGGGACAAATTGTGCGATTACTGTTGTGTCCTTGACAACGTTAATGCTACGCGGATTTTCGGTGTTACCATCATTCCAATGGGCAAACGCAAAACCCGTGTTGCTTGTGGCCTCGAAAATCGCCTGATTATTGTCGCACGTGGGTTGCCGAATAATTGTAACATTGCCGCATTTGCTATTTTCTGCCTTCACCGTGACGGCGTACACTGGCGGCTCGTAGTAATTCACGAAATCGCTCCAATAATCGCTGTCCTTGTACTCATCGATGTTGGTGCACGGCACATCAATTGTTATCCACTTATCCACATCCTCAAACGTTGATTCTGAAATAGTTGGCGGCATTGCGTTGCCGATTTTGATTGTACTGACAGCACCACACTCGCTGAAAGCCGACTCGCCGATGCTCGCAATGCCCGAACCAATCACAACCTCCGAGAGACGCGAACAACCCGCAAATGCATAATCACCAATGTTTTGCACCGAGTTTGGTATAGTGATTCGCACCAAACTGTCGCATTCGGCAAAAGCATAATCGCCAATGCGTGTTATGCTGCATTCAAGGCTGTTTATAATTGGTTTTGAAGGAATTACTAAAACTGAATCTTTGCCTGCGTACTTCACGATTGAAATCTCGCGCCGCGCGGCATTTGTTATCTGATAGATGAAATCGCCATCGATTTTTGTTCCCCAAACAACAGGGCAATCGTCTGGATTCCAATCTGTTGACCACTGTTTTGGTTTGCTTGTGGCATTGCTGTAGATGGTGAGGCTGCTGCAACCGCCAAACGCACCTTGTCCCATTGCGGCCACCGAGTTGGGAATTACTATCTGCGGCAGATGGTTGCAACCGTAGAAAGCACTATCGCCAATGTTCTCAACCACATCGGGGATGGTTACCGCTTTCAGGTTTTCGCACCCTTTAAACGCTGATTCACTGATGGTTGCAACCGTGTGCGCTGTGCCGTCGAACGTTACGCTTGCTGGTATCGACAAAACACTGTCCGCGCCGATATATTTCAGAATTTCAGCCTGATGTGATGAAGCGTTTGTGACACGGAAAATATAATCGCCATTTAGTCCTACGTTCCAATAAACTGTACCCTTACCGCAATTCCAGTTGCTCGCCCACCCAACAGGGTTAGGCTCTTGTTCGCAATAGAAAATGATTTTTTCAGAATCAAATGCCACTCGCTCAAGGGTGGTAACAGATTTTGGAATAGTAACATATTTAAGACCCGAACAATTGTTAAATGCACCTTCCCCAATTTTTGTTACTGTATTGGGGATTCTCAAATATGTTAACTTTCTGCAAGTTCTAAACATATTACTGCTAATTTCTTTAATTGAATCTGGAAAAACTATCGATGCCAAGTCTGCGCATTCCACAAAAGCATAATCACCAAAAGTTGTAACTGTGTTCGGGATTCTTATTGATGTAAGCCCCGTACATCCAAATGCTGAATGTCCAATACTAACCAAAGAATCTGGTAAAGTTATAGAAGTCAGACCTGTACAACCCCCAAATGCACTTACGCCAATACTTCTAACAGATTCAGGAATGGATACAGATAACAAGTTGGTGTAATTATCAAACGCTTCGAAACCGATGTTCGTAACCGCATACTCGTTTCCGTCGAAATAAGCCTTCGAGGGTATTTCAACATCAGTATCATTGCCAACATATTTATACACACCACATTGCCGCAATGTAGTGTCTGTGGCATAGAACACGAATTCGTCTGTTATTGATGCTTTTACTCCCCAAACAATAGTCCCAGTATTGTAGTGCCAATCAGAAATATTATAATTAGACACATAATGATAATACCAATCGTTAGGTTTGTTTATAGGCTCGCAATAAAAAGTTATATTACTGTTGTTAAAAGCGTTATATTCAATTTTATTAACAGAGTTAGGAATGGCTACCATTGTTAAACCTTCACAGTTTGCAAACGCCTCCGAAAAAATGGTGGTAACAGAATTTGGTATGTTTATAAAAGTTAGGTTACTACACCCACTAAATGCCCCGTTACCAATGCTTATAACCGAATTGGGAATGGTAATTGTAGTTAATTTGTTATTACTGAACGCATAACTATAGATATATTTACAATTATTATTTATCTCACAAGTCAAAATGTTTTTCGATTTGGATTTTATAAGATATAAAAATGGATTCTCGTCGTTTCCAAGATAATATGCATTATCATATTCGTTATATTGCAGATTATTGCAACCTGCAAACGCGTCATAGCCTATGTACGTGATAGAATTAGGAATATATATTGTCTCCAAATTACTACAATTCAAAAAAGCACCGCCGCCGATGCTGTTAACAGTTTCGGGGATGTCAATTGACTTAAGACTACTGCAACCGTTGAACGTATTGTCAACAATACTTGTAATCGATTGGGATAAACTTACTGATATAAGACTACTGCAACCATAGAACGCATCATTTTCAATGTTTGTCACAGAATTTGGTATGTTTACCGCCGTCAAACTTTCACAATTGCTAAATGCTCCGATACCTATTTCTGTTACTGAATCTGGTATGGTCACCTCTGTCATACCATAACAATACTTGAACGCCCTATCATCAATGCTTGTTACTGAATTAGGAATTGTAATTGATGTTAAACCGCTACAATAATAAAATGCACAATAGTTTATACTTTTAACAGCATACCTTATACCACCGTTAATAACTGTGTCAGGAATTGTCAAATCACCAGAAGGTGTTGTATAGTTATAATAATATACATCGCTGTATGAATTCCCCCCTGTGTAAATACTAAAATGTTTCGGGTATGTAA
>JAEEPS010000083.1 GCA_016284875.1 Salinivirgaceae bacterium
GGTCGACAGTGATGAAGAAGTGCGGCTCAACCTCTTTCAGAGTGCAGAGCACAGCCTCGACCTGCGACGGGAAGACGTTCACGCCGCGGATGATAAGCATATCGTCGGTGCGGGCAAGGATGCGCGACATTTTGGCCAGTGTGCGGCCGCAGGCGCAGCGCTCGTGTGTGATGCTGGTGATATCGCGGGTGCGGAAGCGGATGAGCGGCATTCCCTCTTTGTTGAGTGTGGTGAAAACCAGCTCGCCCTCTTGTCCGTCGGGCAGAACCTCGCCTGTTTCTGGATTGATGATTTCGGGGTAGAAAAGGTCCTCGCTCAGGTGGGTGCCGTTCTGGCACTCGCACTCAAATCCGACGCCCGGGCCCGAAATCTCGGTCAGGCCGTAGATGTCGTAAGCCTTGATTCCCAGACGGTATTCAATCTCTTTGCGCATTTCCTCGGTCCAAGGCTCGGCGCCGAAGATGCCCACTTTCAGTTTTATCTCGTTGCGCGGAATGCCCGATTTCTCAAGCGATTCCGACAGATAGAGCGCGTATGACGGTGTGCAGGCCAAGGCGGTTGTGCCAAGGTCGTGCATAAGCAGCAGCTGCTTCTCGGTGTTTCCTGCCGATGTTGGGATGGTGACGGCGCCAATGTTCATTGATGCGTCGTGAGCGCCAAGGCCGCCAGTGAACAAGCCGTAGCCGTACGACACCTGAATCACGTCGTCCTTGCCAAGGCCGTAAGCCGTCAGGCAGCGGGCGCCCGCTTCGGCCCAGTCGGCAATGTCGTTGCGGGTGTAGCCAACCACAATCGGCTTGCCCGTGGTTCCCGACGAAGCGTGAATCTTCACAATGTCCGACAGCGGCGAACTCAGCAGTCCCCACGGATAGTAGTCGCGCAGGTCTTTCTTCGAAGTGAACGGCAGTTTGCAAATGTCGTCAATCGACTGAATGTCAGAAGGTTTGACGCCTGCGGCCTGCATACGCTCGCGGTATGGCTGGCAGTTGTGATAGACGCGGTCAACCACACGCTTCAGGCGTTCGGTTTGCAGGGCACGCATCTCGGTGCGTTCCATACACTCTATTCGTTGGTTCCAATATCCCATAACGATTTGATTATTTAGTAGTTGCGTAAAATGCTTTTATGTTCAAATCAACCACTTCCTGGCCTTTTGAGCCGAACAGGTTGCCAATGGCCCACTCAAAATCGGCGTTGCTAATGCCAATGAACCGCGCTGCGGCGCCCAGCATCACAATGTTGTACGATTTGGGGTTGCCCAACTCGTTGGCAATCTTTGTGGCATCAACAAACACCACGTTCTCGGCCGATTTGCGGACGGTGTCGAGCACCTTCTGCTCATCGGGGTAGTTGCCAATGTTTTTGAACGGTTCGTCGGAAGTTACAATTGCGCCATCTTTCTTCAGATAAGGCAGATAGCGAAGCGACTCGAGCGGCTCAACCGACAGAATCAGGTCGGCTTGGCCCATTGGAATCAGGTCAGAGAAGATTTGGCCGTCGGCAATGCGCAGGTGAGTCTGCACCTCGCCGCCGCGTTGGCTCATTCCGTGCACCTCGGCCTGCTTAATGTTCAGCCCCGCGTGCATTGCAGCCATATCCAGAATTGTGGCAATGGTCAGAATTCCCTGTCCGCCAACGCCTGCAATTATTATGTTTCTTTCCATATACTTACGATTTTTGATTTTCGATTTTTGATTGATTTTGAGTAAAGTGTAATGTTTAATGAGTAATGATTAACGTTTGTGAAATCAGTTCGTAATTCATAATTCATAATTCGTAACTCGTAATTCTTTGGCCTTTACTCTTTTACCTTTACTCTTTACACATTCCTTATTTCTTCGCCGCTTTCTTCTTCCGTGCCAGTGTTTGCATACACTCGCGCTGTGCAAGAATAACCGAAACGCCCTTGTAATCAATCTCTTTCTTAATGATTTCGATATTCTGCTCAAGGCGCGGTTTGACGGGGACAATCGTCACAATGTGTTCAGGCTCAACGCCAAGGCCCTTGCAGATATCCACCATCTTGTTGGTTCCTGCCGAGTCCTGACCGCCAGTCATTGCGGTTGTCGAATTGTCTGAAATAATGATAGTTACCTGCACGTTGTCGTTGACGCAGTCGAGCAGGCCCGTCATTCCCGAATGGGTGAAGGTTGAGTCGCCAATGACGGCCACAGCGGGGTGCACGCCCGATTCGGCGGCGCCTTTGGCCATTGTTATCGACGCGCCCATATCAACGCACGAGTTGATTGCCGAGTAGGGGGGCAGTGCGCCGAGAGTGTAGCAGCCAATGTCGCCGAACACGCATTTGTTCGGATAATTGGCCAGAACGCTGTTCAGTTCCTCGTACAGGTCGCGGTGGCTGCAGCCCACGCAGAGTGCGGGCGGACGGTTCACCATAATGTCGGGAACAGGCTGACCCACAACGGGTTTCACGCCAAGCGCGGGTGCCACGGCGTCGGGCGAGAGTTCGCCCATTCGCGGCAGAGCGCCATCAAGGCGGCCACGGAATTTCTTGTTGTCAGAGAATCCGCGAAGCAGTTCCTCGTAAATCGGGTAACCTTCCTCAACTATCAGAATATCATCGTATTTATCGATAAACGACTGCACCATATCTTTGGGCAGCGGATATTGCGAAATCTTGAGAACGGGCAACTCAAGGTTGTTGGTCTTGCAGACTTCCATCACGTAGTTGTAGCCAATGCCGAAGGCGATAACGGCCTTCTTGCCCTTGCCCTCGACAACCTTGTTGAACGGCGACGCGGCCGACGATTTCTCGATTGCCGTCTGCTTGTCAATCAGTCCTGCGTAGTTCTTTTTTGCGATAGCAGGCAGCAGAATCCACTGACGCGTGTTCACGTCGGGGTTGAAGGCGTTTTGGTCGCGCATCGCTTTGCGCTCAATAACGGCGCGCGAGTGCGACATACGTGTTGTAAGGCGCAGAACAACAGGCAGTTTCACTGCTTCCGACAGGTCCAGGCCAAAGCGGACGGCGTCGTAGGCTTCCTGTTGGGTTGCGGGCTCAAGCAGCGGCAGCATCGCAAAGCGACCGTAGGCGCGCGAGTCCTGCTCGTCTTGCGAAGAGTGCATCGACGGGTCGTCGGCAACCACCAGAATCAGACCGCCGTTGACGCCCGTAATGGCCGAGTTCATAAACGGGTCGGCGCAGACGTTCAGGCCCACGTGCTTCATACACACAATGCTGCGCTTGCCTGCAAACGACATTCCGAGCGCGGCTTCGTAGGCCGTCTTCTCGTTGGCCGCCCATTTCGAGCGGATTTTGCGGCTCTGCGCGTCCTTCGATTTCTGAATGAATTCTGTTATTTCTGTCGACGGCGTGCCAGGATAGGCATAAACGCCAGAAATGCCCGCATCGATTGCACCCACGGCAACCGCTTCGGCACCTAATAGTAACTGCTTGTCCATTTTATTGTAATTCAAAATGATATGTTCAAAAACTTTTGAAATTGGCCAGTCAGCAAAGTGCCACCACAGCCAATTTCACAATTCCGCAAAACTAACTTTTATTTGTTATAGGTGTACCCGCCGCGGCTTTTTACGTGAATTACGGAATGGGGCGGGGAAGGGCAATAAAAAAGCCCCGTTGAGGACGAGGCAGCCTAATGTTTTCACAACGGAATAATCCTTATATTCATAAAAAATGCCCCACGGAGTACGCGGGGCAGAGAAAATCTTCGGCTTATAGCCTTATTGTGAAAAGTCTTTCAAAATTGTGTCCAAATGTAGCAATAATTTGTATTTTTAAACCAAATAATTAAAAACAAAATTTTATGGAAAAAGTTGTAGGTCTTGATTTGGGAACAAATTCGATAGGTATCTCAATTAGAAACAGTGAAAATGGGAAAAGCATAATAGATCAATTGGATTATTTCAGTTCTATTATTTTCAAATCTGGTGTCGGAAATAGTAAAAGTGGTGAGTTTTCTTACGCAGCTGAAAGAACGAAAAAACGTTCGACGAGACGCTTGTATCAAGCACGTAAATATAGGATTTGGGAGACTCTAAAATTGTTGATTGAGAATGGTTATTGCCCATTAAGTATTGAAGACTTGGAAAAGTGGAGTAAATATGATAAACTGAAAGGTTTAAAGCGACAATATCCTGTTGATGCAGTTGAATTTGAGCAATGGGTTCGTTTGGATTTTAATGGGGATGGTATTGCCGACTATACAAGCCCATTCCAATTAAGAGCGGAACTAATGGAAAGGCAATTTGATTTTTCAAAAGTGACTGACCGTTATAAATTAGGAAGAGCCTTGTATCACATTGCACAGCGGCGTGGTTTCAAAAGTAGCAAAGGAGAAACGATAAAAGAGCAGGAAGCAAATGAACTGAACGATACTGAAAATGTTGATATTGATGTTGTTGATGCACTAAAAAAATCAGAAGAGAAAAAATCGGGGAAGCTGGTTGAGTTTATGAAAGAGCACGGGTTAAAAACCGTCGGAGCAGCTTTTTATGAGTTGGAAAAAACAGGCATTCGAGTTCGGAATAGTGAATATCAAGCCGTACGTTCTCAATATAAAGAAGAAATCAAACAGATTTTTGAGTTCCAAAATGGGTTAGACAGCGAAAGCGATTTTTATAGGCGTCTTATCAGTGAGAAAAAAGGAGAAGGCACCATATTCTACAAGCGGCCACTTCGTTCGCAAAAAGGTTTAGTTGGCAATTGTACACTTGAACCTGGTAAACCACGCTGCCCAATCAGTCATCCAGAGTTTGAAAAATTTAGGGCTTTGTGCTTGATAAATAATATCCGATTCGGTGAAGGCTTGAAGGAAACATTGACTACGGAACAGAAAAATCGGCTTTATAATGAGCGCTTTTTGTTGACTAGAACAAGTTTTAAATTTGAAGACATACAAAC
The DNA here is from genome assembly GCA_016284875.1 of Salinivirgaceae bacterium. Lineage (GTDB taxonomy): Bacteria > Bacteroidota > Bacteroidia > Bacteroidales > SZUA-534 > RUG13583. Next base: position 4,886 of record JAEEPS010000083.1, read on the forward strand.
TTGGATTGAAAAGGAAATCCATAAACAATTGTCATATAAAGACAAGACTATTAACTACAAAGACAACACTAATATAGCAGGATGCCCTGTTTCTGCGAGATTGAAAAAACTTCTTGGCGATGATTGGGAATCGTGGAAGATTGAATCAAATGAGACAAAAGCAAATAAAAAGACAGGTGAAATAAAAAATGTCACGTACACAGCGCTTGATTTATGGCATATATGTTTTTCATTCGATGAACCTGATTTTATCGAGGAATTTGCTCAGAAAAAGTTGGGATTCAATAATGAACAAACAAAACAACTTGTTAGAATATACGGAGCTATTCAGCAGGGGTATGGATTGTTGAGTTTAAAAGCAATTAGAAACATAAATCGCTTTTTAGAGAAAGGACTTATCTATACGGATGCAGTTCTTTTAGCAAAACTACCAGATATATTTGGTGACAGGTGGGCGCAAGAGGAGGAAAACATAATTGAACAACTTGACGCCCTTATTGAAGAAAATCGCCATACAAAACAATTGTATAACATTGCAAATTCATTGATTGCTGATTATAAATCGTTGGATATCAGTGAACAGTTTGCATATAAAAACCAAGAATACAAACTAGACCAAAGCGATTACGATGACATTAGAAAAGCAGCTATAGGTAATATTGGAGAAAAAACGTGGGCTAAGAAATCGATAGAAGAACAAGAAACCATTGTGGCACAAGTGGCGGTTTTATATCAGGATTTCTTCTCTTCACAAAAGCGGGAGTACTATATATTGCCAAAGATTTCAGATGCTTTGGCAGGTTATTTGAGTTCCAAATATGAATATATAAAGGAGAATGACTTGAGAAAAATCTATCACCCGTCAATGATAGAGATATATCCGCACGCAAAGGAGACAAGAATTGGTGGCAGAAACCTAACATTGTTAGGTAGTCCTGTTATCGGTGCGCTTAAGAATCCAATGGCAATGCGGGTGTTGCATATATTACGTAAGCAAATCAATGCTTTGTTAAAAGCAACTGACGAAAACGGGAATGCTTTGATAGATGAGAACACGCGAATAGTTGTTGAAACAGCCCGAGAACTTAATGATGCCAATATGCGTTGGGCGATAGAAGCGTATCATCGGCAACGAGAGGCAGAAAATAAGGAGTACGAGAAAATAATACGAGAATACTACCCAACTAGAAATGTTAATGATGATGATATAGATGAAGTCAGATTGTTGTGTGACCAGCACGATGTACTTGATTTGGATGCTGTATCAACAAATACGAAAAAACATAAAGCAGACAAAACTGATACTTATTATAAAAAGGATATTACCAAATACAGATTATGGCTTGAACAGGGTTGTCGTTGTTTATATACAGGCAAGGTGATAAACATTAAAAATCTTTTCTCAAGCAATGCCTTTGATATTGAACACACAATTCCACGAAGCATTTCGTTTGATGATTCGTTGGCTAACCTGACCATTTGTGATGCGCATTTCAATCGAACAATAAAAAAGAACCAAATGCCGACACAACTGGCCAATTATGAAGAAATAAAACAACGGTTGCAACCTTGGTTTGAGAAAGTTGAACGTTTGAAAGATAATGTGGCGTATTGGAAAGCACAATCGAAGCGCGCACAAGATAAGGACAGAAAAGATCAATGTATTCGCCAGCGTCATTTGTGGCAAATGGAACTTGATTATTGGCAAAACAAAGTAGACCGTTTTACAATGACAGAAGTCAAATCAGGTTTTAGAAACAGCCAGTTGGTTGATACTCGTATAATCACGAAGTACGCTTATCACTATCTTAAAACCGTTTTCAACAAGGTTGAGGTGCAAAAAGGCAGCGTAACCGCCAATTTTAGGAAGATGCTTGGTGTTCAAAGTGTTGACGGAAAAAAGTCGCGTGACAAACATTCGCACCACGCAATTGATGCCACAATGCTGACACTTATTCCAGTGGCGGCTAAGCGTGATAAAATGCTTGAATTGTTCTATAAAATTCAAGAGAAGGAAAAGCAAAACGAAGATACAACTTGGTTGAGACAGGAATTGAGTAAAGAAATTGAAAGTTGCGGATTGGGTGGTAATATTTCGGAAGTAGCACCTTTTATAGAAAACAACATTTTAATTAATCATATTTCGAAAGACCAGACACTTACGCCTTCACATAAACGTAAACGTGTTAGAGGAATAATTGTGCCCAAGAGAGATGAGAATGGCAATGTACTATATGAAGTTAATGAAGATGGCTCATTCAAACTCGATAAGTATGGTAACCAAATTCCACAAACAGAAAAATGGATTTCAGGGGATTGCATTCGTGGACAACTTCACGGAGAAACTTACTATGGTGCTATAACACAGGCTAAAAAGGACGAAAATGGTAAGATTTTAAGAGATAAAACGCACTCGATAATAAGCAGTAGTGAAAAGTATTTTGTTGTTCGCAAAGAATTGAAATATAAAGAAAACCCACAGGCTTCAGGTTTTAAAGACTGGAATGAATTGGAAAATTCGATAGTTGACAAAGATTTGTTTGCAATTATTAAGGGACAATTTGCCGAGAATATATCTTTTAAAGATGCTTGTTCAAGTGGAATTTATATGTATAAGAAAAACAAGAATGGGGAAATTGACTATTGTGATGAGTGTAAGGTTAATCGAATCAGGCATATAAGGTGCTTTACATCAATTAAAAAGCCACTGCAAATTAAGAAACAGACATATTTATCAGATAAGGAGTATAAGCAGTATTATTATGCAGAAATGGGCGATTTATATGTAATGTGTAAATATGAAAATGCAGAAAAGACCGAAAGGGAATATCACATTTGGAGTTTGTTCGATGTTAGTAAAAATAGAAAAGCAGGCATAGAAGACATTCCCGCGACACTTTTGAGTAAAAAGGGTGCAACATTACAATTAGCACAAAAAATATCTGCTGGCGATATGATTTTGATTTACAAGAATTCGCCAGATGAACTAATGGATATGGACAAAGATGTGTTATCTCAACGTTTGTATGTGGTTAGAGGATTTGAAAATCCATCATTAATCAAATTGGTAAAACATATAAATGCGCAGGTAGATAAGGATTTAGGCAAGGGTGAGTCTATAAAGGATTTCAATAATATGCCAGAAAAAATCCGTTGCGGTATAAACACATTGAAGTATTTGGTTGAAAATGTAGACTTTCAACTAACAAGTAATGGTGTTTTATTTAAAAACAATCTATGAGCAACATAAAACTCTTTCAAGACAAGAAAATGCGTTCTGAATGGAACAACGAAAAAAATCCATTTGGGGGTGGAGTTTTCGTAGGACAATTTGTCCCCAGATAAACCATTCAGTTGTACGAAAGAATCGTATAATTTAACAAAGTTAAATTGTATATGGCAATGAAGGGAAAGTTGATTTAAAGGTGGGTACAAATTGTACCTATCCGTTCGCGCAAAAAGAGTAATGTATTTGAGTTGTACCCAATTGGGGTACGACTGGAAAGCGAAAAAAGTATGAAGTTGAACAAATAATTGTCAATCAGTATGATTAAGCGCACTCTCTGTTTCAGCAATCCAGCGTATCTGTCGCTGACCAACAGCCAACTGGTGATAAAAATGCCAGAGGTTGAGAAGGCCGACCTGCCCGAAACGTTCAAAGAATCGACGGTAAGGACTGTCCCCATTGAGGACATTGGCGTTGTGGTTCTCGACAACCGTCAGATAACCATAACGCAGGGCGCCATTGAGGCTATGCTCGAAAACAATTGTGCAATAATCACTTGCGATGGCTCGCACCTGCCTGTCGGGCTGATGCTTCCGCTTTGCGGTAACACCACCCAAAGTGAGCGTTTCCGCGAGCAGATTGACGCGTCGCTACCGCTCAAAAAGCAGTTGTGGCAGCAGACCGTGCAGTGCAAAATCCATAATCAGGCGGCGGTGTTGAAGCAGACACGCGGCGCGGTTGTCAAAAATATGCTTGCGTGGGAGAACGATGTTCGCAGTGGCGATACCGACAATTTGGAGGGCCGCGCGGCCGCATATTATTGGAAAAATATGTTCCCCGATGTTGCCGATTTCACACGCGACCGCGACGGCGTAGCGCCCAACAATCTGCTCAACTACGGCTATGCCATACTGCGGGCAGTGGTGGCGCGTAGCCTTGTGGCGAGCGGACTTCTGCCCACATTGGGAATCCATCACCACAACAAGTACAACGCCTACTGCCTGGCCGACGACATTATGGAGCCGTACCGCCCATATATCGACCTGCTGGTGACAGGCGTTACCGCCAAATTCGGCTATCCCGAGGAACTCACAACCGAATTGAAGCGAGAGTTGCTCATTATTCCTGTGCTTGATGTTGTCATAGGCGGCCAGCGCAGTCCGCTGATGACGGCTGTGGCGCAAACCACGGCTTCGCTCTACAAATGTTTCAGTGGCGATGCCCGCAAGATTGTCTATCCTGTAATTGAAGTTTGATGGAACGTTTCAGTGAATATCGGATTATGTGGGTGCTTGTATTGTTCGATTTGCCGACCGAAACCAAGAAGGAGAAGAAGGCTTACGCCGATTTCCGCAAGAGGCTGATGGCCGATGGTTTCACAATGTTTCAGTTCTCGATATACCTGCGCCACTGCCCGAGCGCCGAGAATGCCGATGTCCACATAAAGCGGGTGAAGAGCATTATGCCTGAGTTTGGACAGATAGGCATTCTGCGCATTACCGACAAGCAGTTTGGCGAGATGGAGATTTTTTCGTGCAAAAAGCCTGTTGAGGCCGCTCAGCCAGTTCAGCAGTTGGAGTTGTTTTGAACCGAAAAAACAGCCGCATAAAGCAAAAAATCCGACTCAAAAGGGTCGGATTTTCTGTTTCTAAAACAGGTTTCATTTTGTTGTGAATCAGCGCTTTTTGGATAATCTCCTGTTTCTGCGCCGAAAAATTACAATTTTGAAAGCAATTCACAACCTACCAAATCGCCCGCAGCGTCAAAAGCGGCCTGTTTCTGCGCCGAAAAATTACAATTTTGAAAGCAATTCACAACATTGTTTGTTGGAGTTTGTTGCAAGCGGAGCCTGTTTCTGCGCCGAAAAATTACAATTTTGAAAGCAATTCACAACTATCGCTGATAAACGGAACGCACAAGTGTTCCTGTTTCTGCGCCGAAAAATTACAATTTTGAAAGCAATTCACAACTCAGTTCGTGGGTTTGCCACACTTAAAGGCCCTGTTTCTGCGCCGAAAAATTACAATTTTGAAAGCAATTCACAACTTGAAAACTCTCTCCTTGCCGTTGATAACCCTGTTTCTGCGCCGAAAAATTACAATTTTGAAAGCAATTCACAACAGGCTGCGATGGAAGAAGCAGCTCCGGAAGCCTGTTTCTGCGCCGAAAAATTACAATTTTGAAAGCAATTCACAACCCTCAAGCAGAACCAGAACAGCACCGACACCCTGTTTCTGCGCCGAAAAATTACAATTTTGAAAGCAATTCACAACTTGTATAAGAGTGTGTTAAAGAAACTTAAACCTGTTTCTGCGCCGAAAAATTACAATTTTGAAAGCAATTCACAACCTACAAGGTGCTGCTTGTCATTTACAAAATCCTGTTTCTGCGCCGAAAAATTACAATTTTGAAAGCAATTCACAACTAAGTTCAACGGCTGGTCGCTCTACTCTGACCTGTTTCTGCGCCGAAAAATTACAATTTTGAAAGCAATTCACAACCTATAAGGTTGTCGACTTCGGTCTTTGTGTCCTGTTTCTGCGCCGAAAAATTACAATTTTGAAAGCAATTCACAACTCAAGAGGCCAATGCAGTCGGGGCTTGGCACCTGTTTCTGCGCCGAAAAATTACAATTTTGAAAGCAATTCACAACTGCCGAGATATTCGACCGATTGGGCGCCCGCCTGTTTCTGCGCCGAAAAATTACAATTTTGAAAGCAATTCACAACTGGTGGTGAGGCGTGTGCGCTGCCGCAGAACCTGTTTCTGCGCCGAAAAATTACAATTTTGAAAGCAATTCACAACTTGAGTTGGCCATCTGTCCGAACACTACCACCTGTTTCTGCGCCGAAAAATTACAATTTTGAAAGCAATTCACAACTCAAAACACGGTCGATGTCATCCTCACTGTCCTGTTTCTGCGCCGAAAAATTACAATTTTGAAAGCAATTCACAACCAATGAAGTGGATGTGCGGTTCAACACCAGCCTGTTTCTGCGCCGAAAAATTACAATTTTGAAAGCAATTCACAACGGTATGTGACTTTTTCGCCTTGGTAATATTCCTGTTTCTGCGCCGAAAAATTACAATTTTGAAAGCAATTCACAACCAGGTTCGGTGACGGTATCACAAACGTTGGCCTGTTTCTGCGCCGAAAAATTACAATTTTGAAAGCAATTCACAACTAACATACCATTGTGTCACGGTCACGGCTTCCTGTTTCTGCGCCGAAAAATTACAATTTTGAAAGCAATTCACAACTTGTTGGCCTGATAGTATTACCACCGATTGCCTGTTTCTGCGCCGAAAAATTACAATTTTGAAAGCAATTCACAACGTAAGGGCATACCAAAAAACGCACCAAAACCCTGTTTCTGCGCCGAAAAATTACAATTTTGAAAGCAATTCACAACCAGTGGGCAGAGGACGGCGACGAATACAACCCTGTTTCTGCGCCGAAAAATTACAATTTTGAAAGCAATTCACAACGACGGCATATCCGTGACTTTCAAGGTCTGTCCTGTTTCTGCGCCGAAAAATTACAATTTTGAAAGCAATTCACAACTAGGATTCTTCGTTGTCTTCGCGCTGATATCCTGTTTCTGCGCCGAAAAATTACAATTTTGAAAGCAATTCACAACCCTTCTTGCAGTATTCCAGGTACGTTTCCGCCTGTTTCTGCGCCGAAAAATTACAATTTTGAAAGCAATTCACAACAATGGTCTGCAAGAACCGCCACGGCTTCACCTGTTTCTGCGCCGAAAAATTACAATTTTGAAAGCAATTCACAACAATTGGAACCATACCGACACATGACACGCGCCTGTTTCTGCGCCGAAAAATTACAATTTTGAAAGCAATTCACAACGCTCACCATCGCGATGAGCAACTGGGCCGACCTGTTTCTGCGCCGAAAAATTACAATTTTGAAAGCAATTCACAACGCAAGAAACCAAGACAATAAATGCGAGATTCCTGTTTCTGCGCCGAAAAATTACAATTTTGAAAGCAATTCACAACCTTTACCCGAAAAGCCGCCCAAGATACCTTCCTGTTTCTGCGCCGAAAAATTACAATTTTGAAAGCAATTCACAACATGTAGTCTCCATTGCCCATCACCCGATTCCCTGTTTCTGCGCCGAAAAATTACAATTTTGAAAGCAATTCACAACTACTGGCGTCCTGCCTCCGTCTAGTTCTTCCTGTTTCTGCGCCGAAAAATTACAATTTTGAAAGCAATTCACAACGCAAGTTCTGCAATCTTGCTGAACTTGTTACCTGTTTCTGCGCCGAAAAAATACAATTTTGAAAGCAATTCACAACTTTGCCGAATTTAAGCCCACGTTTCCGCTTCCTGTTTCTGCGCCGAAAAATTACAATTTTGAAAGCAATTCACAACTACCACTGGAGCCGGTGAGATCAGTTCAGCCCTGTTTCTGCGCCGAAAAATTACAATTTTGAAAGCAATTCACAACTTTCTTCGGTTGTCTTCACAATTTTCGTTACCTGTTTCTGCGCCGAAAAATTACAATTTTGAAAGCAATTCACAACCAACGCTGCTGATAATCGCTCTGTTCATAGCCTGTTTCTGCGCCGAAAAATTACAATTTTGAAAGCAATTCACAACACCACACAGCGAGGGCGTGATTGGTTGAGTCCTGTTTCTGCGCCGAAAAATTACAATTTTGAAACCATTTCACAAAAAATCCCATTCAGGCCTTCCCCTTTACGTAAATTACGGAACATGTGGCAAATCAGCCAACTTGCCCCCGTCGTTCTTTGCCGTGTGGCCGAATAAATCTAATTTTGCACCGTTCAAACAACATTTATATGTGTGGAATTGTAGGATATATTGGCAAGCGCGATGCCTACGAGGTTCTGATTAAGGGACTTCACCGTCTTGAGTATCGCGGATACGACAGTGCGGGAATTGCGTTGATTAACGCTGGCGGGCAGTTGAATATTTACAAATCGAAAGGCAAAGTTGCTGATTTGGAGCAGTTTGCCGCCGACAAGGATGTCTCGGGAACCATTGGCATAGCGCATACGCGATGGGCCACTCATGGCGAGCCCAATCAGGTGAACGCTCACCCGCATTACTCTCAGTCTGAGGAACTTGCCATAATCCACAATGGCATAATCGAGAACTACGCCGTTCTGAAACAAGGTTTGGCCAAACACGGCTACACCTTCCGTTCCGAGACCGATACCGAGGTGCTTGTGCAGTTGATTGAATACACCAAGCACACATCGGCTGTCGATTTGCGCACTGCTGTGCAACTTGCGCTCAATCAGGTTGTTGGCGCTTACGCGATAGCCGTCATCGACCGCAAGAACCCCACTCAGATAGTTGCTGCGCGCAAGGGCAGTCCGCTTGTGGTGGGCGTTGGCGATGGTGAGTATTTCCTCGCCTCCGATGCCACACCAATTGTCGAATACACCAATCGTGTCATCTATCTCGAAGATGAGGAGGTTGTGACGCTTGAGCGCGACCGCGAGCCGCAGATTTCCACCATCACCAATGTCAGCAAAACACCTGAAATCAAAGAACTTGAGTTGACGCTGAGCCAGTTGGAGAAGGGCGGCTATCCGCATTTCATGCTGAAGGAGATTTTCGAGCAGCCGCAGACGTTGCACGACTCCATGCGAGGCCGCGTCAATGTGGACCAGAACAACATTGCCATTTCAGGTTTCATCGACAACCGCGAGCGGTTCCTGAACGCCAAGCGAATCATCATCACTGCTTGCGGCACCTCGTGGCACGCTGGCCTGATAGCCATGTACGCCATGGAGGAGTTTGCCCGTGTGCCTGTTGAGGTGGAGTACAGCAGCGAGTTCCGCTATCGCAAGCCCGTCATCGGCAAAGACGATGTGGTGATTGCCATCTCGCAGTCGGGCGAGACAGCCGACACCCTGGCCGCAATTCAACTCGCCAAAAACGCGGGAGCCTTCATTTTCTCAATATGCAACGTGGTTGGAGCCTCCATTCCGCGTCTTTCCAATAGCGGTTGCTACACCCATGTCGGACCCGAGATTGGTGTGGCATCCACCAAGGCGTTCACCGCGCAGGTCACCGCCCTCACCATGCTGGCGCTCTGCATCGGCAGGGCCAAAGGCACGCTCGACGAGCAGCGTTTCCTGCAGATACTCAATGAGTTGGGTAATATTCCCGACAAGATTTCGCAGATTCTGCATCAGAACGACCGCATTGCCGATTTTGCCAAGACCTTCACCTATGCGCAGAACTTCATCTATCTTGGTCGCGGCTATAACTACCCTGTGGCACTCGAAGGCGCTCTCAAACTGAAGGAAATCAGTTACATACATGCCGAGGGCTATCCTGCCGCCGAAATGAAGCACGGCCCGATAGCCTTGATTTCGCAAGAGATGCCAGTTGTGGTTGTGGCTCCCAAGTGCGGCACTTACGAGAAGATTATCAGCAACATACAGGAGATTAAAGCGCGCAAGGGCCGCATTATCTCCATTGTCACCGAGGGCGATTCGCAAGTCACCCAGTTGTCCGATTTCTGCATCACCATTCCATCAACCGAGGAGTGCCTGACGCCCATTCTGTCAGTCATTCCGCTGCAGTTGCTGGCCTATCACATTGCAGTTGTCAAGCAGTGCGATGTCGATCAGCCGCGCAACCTCGCCAAGTCGGTAACCGTGGAGTAGGTTTTGAATCTTGTCAGAAAACTTATATTTGCATCAAAAATCTGATGCGATATGATTGCTGAAATACCATTTATAAAGAACACCGACAGCGGGAATTTCTTCCTTCTGGCTGGTCCGTGCGTTGTTGAGGGCGAGGAGATGCTCTATCAGACAGCCCAAACCATTAAGCAAATTACTGACAAACTGCGAATACCGTTTGTGTTCAAGGCATCGTACCGCAAGGCCAACCGCAGCCGCATCGACAGTTTCACAGGCATTGGCGACCGCCAGGCGCTGGAGTTGCTGGCCCGCGTCCGCACCGATTTGCAGGTGCCCGTTGTCACTGATATTCATTCCGCCGACGAGGCCGCAATGGCTGCTGAATATGTTGATATTCTGCAAATTCCCGCATTCCTTTGCCGCCAGACCGATTTGCTCGAGGCCGCAGCCCGTACAGGCAAGGTGGTGAATATCAAGAAGGGGCAGTTCCTTTCGCCCGAGGCGATGCGTTTCGCCGCGCAGAAGGTTGTCGACAGCGGCAATCCGCGCGTCATGCTCACCGACCGAGGCACAATGTTCGGCTATGGCGATTTGATTATCGATTACCGCGGAATCCCCACCATGCAGGCCTTCGGCTACCCCGTGGTGCTCGACATCACCCACTCGCTGCAGCAGCCCAATCAGGCATCTGGCGTTACTGGCGGCCGTCCCGACCTGATTCAGACCGTGGCCAAAGCAGGCATCGCTGTTGGTGTCGATGGCATTTTCCTCGAGACGCACCCTAATCCGTCAGTGGCCAAGTCCGATGGAGCCAACATGCTTAAACTCGATTACCTTGAAGATTTGCTGACCAAACTTGTGGCCATCCGCCAGACCGTGAACGGTTTTGCGGGGAAGTAGCAGCCTTTGCAAAAAGGGGGGGTAGAGGATACCATTTTATATATATGGCGTTTTTATTCGCCGTTGGCGCGGAAATTCGTTGCCCAGCGCGAGAAAAATGACTTATTTCTATGCCGAATTCACCTGATTTGAGTTTGATGGCAAGTTTTGAAAACGCATAATCATTTGGCTGTCACAAGGTTTATGGAGTGAGCGAAAAAATCTTCAAAAAAAGTGCGGTTAGCGCTTGCGGATAACAAAAAACCATCTACTTTTGCACCCGCTTTCGAAAGGGAGCGGGTTCTTAAAAGCGAATTGGGGAAATCGGGAGACAGAATGGAGGGTGAGAGGACAAACAACCCCCGGTTCGAAAAAAGATGAAAAAAGTTCTTGGAGGTAACGGAAAACGCATTACATTTGCAGTCCGTTTCCGCGAGGAAAAAGATAGCCGCGATGACGGCGAAGTTCTATGACATTATGAGCACAAAAGAGAGGTAAGAAAGAGAAGCACCTAGATTCAATTCAAGAGAAGACGGGGTCGGACAATTTATTTGAAGATTTTAATTACAATGAAGAGTTTGATCCTGGCTCAGGATGAACGCTAGCGGCAGGCTTAACACATGCAAGTCGAGGGGCAGCGTGGGGGTAGCAATACTCCCGACGGCGACCGGCGCACGGGTGAGTAACGCGTATGCAACCTTTCCCAGACAGGGGGATAGCCCAGGGAAACTTGGATTAATACCCCGTAGGCCACGGATGGGCATC
>JAEEPS010000152.1 GCA_016284875.1 Salinivirgaceae bacterium
GGGGCCGCCAAGACGGTAAGTGAAGGGCTTCTCGCCAGGCTCGCCGCTGCCTTCAAGGGGCGGGCGGTAGGGCATTTCAATCACGTCGGGCATATGGCACGCCGCCGAAGCGTCGATGATGGCCACAGGCTGTTCTTTGCGCTGCACTTCGAGCACCGTGGTGAGCAGATAGCCAGCGTTCAGCGCCACAGCCTCGCCAGGCTCAAGATAGACAGTCAGGCCGCGGGCGGTCATACGGCCGATGCAGCGCTCAAGGCGCGCGATGTCGTAGCCAAGGCGGGTGATGTGGTGCCCGCCGCCAAAGTTCACCCATTTCATTTGCGGCAGCCAGCGGCCGAATTTGGCTTCAAAGGCGTCGAGCGTCAGTTCCAAAGCGTCGGAATCCTGCTCGCAGAGAGTGTGAAAATGCAGTCCGTCAAGCAGTTGCAATAGTTGCGGATTCCGCTTTAGTCCGTTTTCAAACTCCTGCAGAGTGGTGCCCAAGCGGCTTCCAGGGGCGCAAGGGTCGTAGATGGCGTGGCCTTCCTGCGTCGATTTTTCGGGGTTCACCCGCAAACCCACGCTCAATCCGCGCTGCCGTGCCCGTGCGCCGTAGAGTTCCAACTGCCGAACCGAGTTGAAGACAATATGGTCGCAGATTTTGGTAATATCTTCAAAATCAGACTCTTTGAAAGCAGGTGAGAAGATATGGTTTTCGCCGCCAGGCATTTCCTCGTGGCAGAGCCGCGCCTCGTATAGCCCGCTTGCCGTTGCGCCGCATAAATATTTGGCAATCAGCGGATAAAACGCATAGCAACTGAACGCCTTCTGCGCCAGCAGAATACGGCAGCCAGTGCGGTCCATAACGCCTTTCAAGATTTTCAGATTGCTCTCAATGCGCTCGGTATCAATAATATAGCACGGGGTGCGAAGGGACATTTTTTTCGGGTGTTAGGTGTTGGGTGTTAGGTGTTGGGAAATTGCAGAGACGCGGCGCGCCACGTCTCTACAAAATATCTCTAAACTCTTCCCTCTAAACTCTAAACATTTACGGCACCAGCGTCGGGTTTTCGTCGACAACCCACGGCAGACCCCATTTGTTGAGTGCCTCCATATACGGATCGGGGTCGAAATCCTCCACGTTGAACACGCCAGGTTTTTTCCATAAACCTTTCATTACCAGCATTGTGCCAATCATTGCGGGCACGCCAGTAGTGTACGATATGGCCTGTGAGCCCACTTCCTTGTAGCACTCCTGGTGGTCGCAGACGTTGTAGATGTAAAGGTTGCGCGGTTTGCCGTCTTTCACGCCAGTGAAGATGCAGCCGATGTTGGTCTTGCCCACGGTGCGCGGTCCGAGCGATGCGGGGTCGGGCAGAAGCGCCTTCAGGAACTGAATGGGCACAATCTCCTGACCGTTGAAGTTGACGGCGTCGGTGCGCAGCATTCCAACGTTCTCAAGACACTTCATATGAGTGAGATAACTCTGTCCGAAGGTCATAAAGAAACGGATGCGCTTTACGCCAGGAATGTTCTTGGCGAGCGACTCAATCTCCTCGTGGTGAAGCAGATACATATCTTTCGGGCCCACGCCGTCGAAGTTGTACTCGCGCTTGATTTCCATTGGTTTGGTCTCAACCCAATGGCCGTTCTCCCAGTACGAGCCGTTGGCCGAAACCTCGCGCAGGTTGATTTCGGGGTTGAAGTTGGTTGCGAACGGATAGCCGTGGTCGCCGCCGTTGCAGTCGAGAATATCGATGGTGTGAATCTCGTCGAAATAGTGTTTCAGCGCGTAGGCCGAGAAGACGCTCGTCACGCCAGGGTCGAAGCCAGTGCCGAGCAGGCCAGTGATGCCTTTGGCCTTGAAGCGCTCGTTGTAGGCCCACTGCCACGAGTAGTCGAAATAAGCCGTGAAGCCCTTCTCGCGGCAGCGTTTCTCGTAGATGGCGCGCCACGTCGGGTCTTCGGTGTCTTCGGCCTCGTAGTTGGCCGTATCGATGTAGTGCACGCCCGTTTCAAGGCAGGCGTCCATAATGGTCAGGTCCTGATAGGGCAGAGCCAGGTTCAGAACCACGTCGGGCTTCACCTCGCGGATAAGGCTCACCAGTTCGTTCACATTGTCGGCGTCAACCTTTGCGGTAGTGATTTTGGCCTTTGTCGAGCCCTCGATTTTGGCCTTGAGCGCGTCGCACTTGCTCACAGTGCGGCTTGCAATGCAAATCTCGTTAAACACGTCGCTGTTTTGCGCGCATTTTTGAATGGCCACGCTAGCAACGCCTCCGCAGCCGATGATTAGAACTTTTCCCATTTTCGATAGATTTTTGATTTATGAATGATTGTTTTCGATTTTTTTTATTTCGCACAGATGACACAGAAAACACTGATTATCACAGATTTTTTATAGTTTCTAACCGATTATATCAGATTCAATCAGAATAAGTTATCTGTTAAAATCGGATTGAATCGGTTAGCGATTTTCTTACCATTCTGCCTTCATTGTTAATTATTAATTATTTCCTAATTCCTAATTCCTAATTCCTAATTCCTAATTCCTAACTCCTAATTCCTAACTCCTAAATACTCAATAAAAGTTCCCTCACCACCTTGCAGGCCACAGCCGTCGAAACTCCGCTTTGGTCGTAGGTGGGGCACAATTCGTTGACGTCGGCAGCCACAATGTTGCAGCCGTTGCACACAATTCGCATAGCGTCAAACAGTTGCATAAACGTCACACCGCCAGCCTCGGGCGTTCCCGTGCCAGGGAAAACCGACGGGTCGAGCACGTCAAGGTCGATGGTGAAATAGACGGGCTTGCGGCCAATCTGCTTCACTGTTTCGGCCAGACCGTCGAAATTGAACTTGTGCAAGTCGGTATGTCCTTCGGCGGCCCAGCGGAACTCCGAGCGTTCGCCCGAGCGGATGCCGAACTGATGGATGCGGCCGTCGCCCGTCAGGTCGTGGCAGCGGCGGATGACGCACGCGTGCGACAACCCAACGCCCAGATACTCGTCGCGCAGGTCGGTGTGGGCGTCGAAATGGATGATGTGAACGTCGGGGTATTTCTTTATCACCTCGCGGAAAGCGCCCAGAGTGACAAGGTGCTCGCCGCCAATCATTAGCGGTAACTTGTTGTCGGCCAAT
>JAEEPS010000153.1 GCA_016284875.1 Salinivirgaceae bacterium
CTTTTGCGCCGTGTGCGCGATTTTGCGCAGGTGAAAGGCTCGGGCCATATCGACCTCAAGATTGCGCAGTTCTCGCTTCGCGCCCTCAACATCGACCAATACGGCCTCGACGAGATGGACAACCGCATTCTCACCACCATCATCGACAAGTTCAAGGGCGGGCCAGTGGGTATCACCACCATTGCCACAGCCGTGGGCGAAGATGGCGGCACTGTGGAAGAAGTCTACGAGCCGTTCCTCATCCAAGAAGGCTTCATCAAGCGCACACCGCGCGGCCGCGAAGCCACCGAGAAGGCCTACAGCCACTTGGGACGCTTCCACCAAATCGATGCCCAGCAAGGGACGCTGTTTTAGTTAACGCAAATGCCAACTACACACTAAAAACTTATAACTTAACAACTTAAAACTCACAACTAAAAACGTCCGATGCGCCGCAACCTTCAAATATTGTTTCTTGTAGCAATGCTTTCCCCCATCATCGCGCCAGCTCAGTATTTTTCCGCTGAAGCCGATGTCGAGCGTTTGTTGAAGGCCGATTCGGCGGCGCTGCACCTGACCATTGACAACTATAACTTCCTCTGGAACAACGAGTTCTTTAGTCCGATAGTTGAAGGCTACACGCTCATCGGCTACAATCTGCAGCCTGCGCTCGAGTATCATTTCACACCGAACATCAAGGCAAAGGCGGGCGTACGACTCACAAAATATTCGGGGCTCGACAAGTTTACCGACTGTCTGCCAGTTTATACCGTTACTTGGCACACCGACAAGTTGGCCGTGACAATGGGCACCATTGAAGGCGCGTCGTTCCACCGCCTGTCCGAACCCATTATGTTCCGCGAGCGCCAACTCACCAACAACTACGAGAACGGAATGCAGATTGTGTATAACACCAGCCGCCTTTTTACTGATGTGTGGGTCGATTGGCAGGACTTTATCTTCCACGGCGACAACAAGAAAGAGCAGATTTACGGCGGTGTGTCGGTTGGTTGGAAGGCTTTGGCCACCGATGCGCTCGAAGTTGAGTTGCCCGCTTCGTTTACCATTTTCCACCGTGGCGGGCAGATAGATACCGACACAACACCAATGCGGCTGTTCTATTACGTGTCGGGCGGTGCGCGGCTCACTCGCCGCACCAGCGGTTTTGTAAGCGGCATTGGCGCGTCGTCGCAAGTGATTGGTTACAAAGACAATTCGCCCACGCCCGAAAGCCTCTACCACAGCGGTTGGGGTTGGCTGTCCGATATCAGTCTGATGCACGGGAAAAGCAGTCTGACAGTTGGTTATTGGCTTGCTGATGGTTTCATTGCCCAGCAAGGCAACCCAATGTATATGTGCCAGTCGTACGATGGCGCCACCGACCAGAAGCACCGCAGTATGCTCACCGCCGAACTGAATCTCGCCAAAGAGATAACCAATTATTTCACAGCCGCTTTGACTGCCGTCGGCTACTACGACCTTAAAAATTCAGCGTTCGACTACACCTACGCCTTCACCTTCGTGCTCAAGCCCGATTTTGTGCTTTGGCGGCAGAAATAACCAGCGATTTTCGTCAATAAAATGTGACGATTATTAAAATATTCGTCACAAAAATGTGAT
Source organism: Salinivirgaceae bacterium (assembly GCA_016284875.1). Lineage (GTDB taxonomy): Bacteria > Bacteroidota > Bacteroidia > Bacteroidales > SZUA-534 > RUG13583. The sequence continues at coordinate 1,600 of JAEEPS010000153.1, forward strand.
TCGTAGTTTGTAAAATATTTATTTTTAACACTTTCTATTGTATGCGTTGGGAGTGTTGGACAAAATGGTGTAAAATGTTTTTTGGTGTCCAACTCATAGTATAATCCTAAAAACAAACAAATATGGCAAAGGCTGACTACTACAACCGTTACGTGTGGCTGATGAACACTCTGCTGCGGGAAAGGAAAATTACTTTTGAAAGAATCAGCAGGCTTTGGGAAGATGATTGGTTTACCGCTCTGCCCAAACGTACATTCCACCAATACCGAACGGCTGTTGAGAGAATGTTCGATGTGGTTGTTGGGTGCGATGTTCACAACGGGTATCAATACTATATCTCTAACATTGATGATTTCAAGACCGACAAAAGTCGCCAGTGGCTGTTGAATACTTTCACGGCCTCGAATTTGATTGAGCAGGGCGAATCGATTAAGGAACGCATTGTATATGAAGAAATTCCCGAAAATTCTGAATATCTGACACTTTTAGTCGATGCGATGAAGCGGAACCGAAAACTTGAAATCACCTATCTTCCGTACGATGCGGAAACGCCCGCCACATACACTGTGTGCCCGTACTGTATGCGCCTCTACCACCAGCATTGGTACGTGCTCGGGTTTTCCGAGACACACCAGGCTCTGCGCCACTTTGCCGTGAACCGAATGAAAAATCTTCAGTTGACCGACGAGAACTTTGACTATCCCGCCGACGATTTCTCACCCGAAGCCTTTTACCAGTTTTATTCGGGCATTTATGTCGATGATAAACTGCCGTTGGAGACAGTCCGTTTGCGGGCGTACGACAAACTTTGGTTCTACTTGCGCGCCTTGCCGCTGCACCAATCGCAAACCGAAGTTGCCCAAACCGACTCTTACGTTGATTTTGAATATACCCTTCGCATAACCCCCGATTTCATTCAGGAACTACTGAAACGCGGCAAGCAAATCGAAGTTTTGGAGCCGAAAAGTTTGAGAGACCGAATGAGAAAAGAATTGAGTGCGACGATGAATCTGTATGAAAAATAGTTACATTTAGTGCATATTGTTTAATTTTAAAACCTTACGGCTATGGCAAAAACAGTAAAAGTTGTTGATTCCTTGAAATCGAAATTGGCACAGAAGATGCCTACTGGGGAACTTCCAGAATACTATGAGTATTCTTTGAACAAAAAGAATCTTACACTTAAAATGTTAAAACGTGGTTTGGAAGCCAATATGCAGGATAACGAAGGCGCATTTGAAAGTTGGGCAATAGCCTTAAAATTTTACTTAAAAGATATTGAAACGGTTACGATAGATTGGGAGGATGGCGTTGTTGACAATTTGCACTTTAATAGATTTGTATATAGAGCCGCAAAATTTATGCAAACATACGATTGGGTGCGTTTGGCAAAAAAACTTCCTGAAATACCTACAATTTTGGTTTGTAATTATCCTAATGGTGATGCCGCTGACAAGAGCGCTCACCAACCAGGCTCGGAAGGTTGGCTTGAATGT
>JAEEPS010000154.1 GCA_016284875.1 Salinivirgaceae bacterium
GTGGATTCAACTCAAAGAGTTTCACGAGACTGAAACTGCCTTCAGAGTTACCTTTGATGCTGATGTCAACGCTCTGATGTCAGTGATGCTGAAGAAACCGCTGACCGAGTTTGTTGATACGCTGGTTGCCAAGATGGAAATGATAAGGTAGGCTAAAAATCTTTCTGCCGGCTGTCGATGATGATGGTCACGGGGCCGTCATTGATCAGTTCCACATCCATCATTGCGCCAAAGTGGCCTGTTTGCGGTTTTATGCCCGACGCGGTTTCGAGTTTTGCCACAAATTCTTCGTAGAGCGGTATTGCCTGCTCGGGACGGGCGGCGCGTATGTACGACGGGCGGTTGCCGTGGCTGGTCTGCGCGAAAAGCGTGAACTGCGACACCACAAGTAGCTCGCCGCCCACATCAGCCACCGAACGGTTCATCACGCCGTTCTCATCATCAAAAATGCGCAACCGGGCAATTTTACCACATAGATAATCGGCGTCGGTGCTGGTGTCGGCCGGCTCAATGCCCACCAGAACCATCAGCCCCGCGCCAATTGATGCCACCATTTCGCCATCAATGGTCACACTCGACCGTTTAACACGCTGAATAACAACTCTCATATTGTTCTGTTTAAATTTTTGACTTTATTAAATTTCCGGCATTGAAGGTAGTGAATTTATTGGTGAAGTGCGATGACGAAAATCGTTGTCGACAACCCAAAACGCGAACTGTCTAATTATCAACTTTTTCAATTCCCAAAAAACTCGTCATTCAAAGCTTTTTAATTGTAACTTATTGTGGATTAATTATTTTCTAATGTCGATTAAGTGAATTTCTTATTTTAGTAAATAAACATTGGCTGCATAAATATGCACACTGATAAAAAAATTACCTTTGCACCCTGAATGAATTAAAAAAACAATATCCTTCAATGGAAAGCAGAAGCCAAAGACTGGCCTTGATAACAAAAATCATTCAGAATGAAGAAGTTGACTCGCAAGACAAACTTCTTCAAATACTCAATTCAAAAAATTGTTCGGTTACGCAGGCCACGCTTTCGCGTGATTTGAAACTGCTGAAAGTGTTTAAGCGCCCAACACGCGACGGACGCTACCTTTATTCCCTATCGAACGCAGCACCGGAACAAAAACCAAATATTGCCAAATCATCGTCATCTATGGATGGCTTTTTGTCGATGGAAATGTCAGGAAATCTGGCTGTTATAAAAACAGTCCCGGCATTTGCCCAACCCATCTCACAGGCTATCGACGATATGGACATGCCATCGATAATAAGCACCATTGCGGGCAACGACACCATTCTGGTGGTAATCCGCAACGGTTTCACGGGCACGAATGTGGCGCAGGATTTTGCACACTATTTTCCGGAAATCGCCAATAAAATAAAATAAACAAAGATAACATTCAGAATATAAAGAATATAACTACAAAATAAAAGAATATGAAAGAAGTAAAAAAAGTGCTCTTGTTAGGTTCAGGAGCGTTGAAGATTGGTCAGGCGGGTGAGTTTGACTATTCAGGTTCGCAGGCGTTGAAGGCTATGCGCGAAGAGGGTATATCGACAGTGCTGATAAACCCCAATATTGCAACAATACAGACGTCGGACGGCGTTGCGGACAAGGTTTACTTCCTTCCTATCACCCCGTATTTTGTTGAGGAAGTCATCAAAAAGGAGCGCCCCGACGGCATTCTGCTCGCATTCGGCGGACAGACCGCTCTGAACTGCGGCACAGCACTTTACACCACGGGCGTTCTGGAGAAATACGGCGTCAAGGTGCTTGGCACATCGGTTGAGGCCATTATGATTACTGAGGACCGCGACCTGTTTGTGAAGAAACTGAAGGAGATTGACGCCAAAACACCGTCGTCGCGGGCGGTTGAGAGCCTTGAGGACGCTCTTGACGAGGCTCACGTGCTTGGCTACCCCGTAATGGTCCGCTCGGCTTACGCTCTGGGCGGTCTGGGCTCGGGCATCAGCACCAACGAGAAAGAGTTCATCGACCTGTGCAACAATGCTTTGGCCTACTCGAAACAGATTCTGGTTGAGGAGTCGCTGAAGGGCTGGAAAGAGATTGAGTTTGAGGTTATCCGCGACGCCAACGACCATTGCTTCACGGTGGTTCCAATGGAGAATGTTGACCCGCTGGGCATCCACACGGGCGAGAGCATCGTAATCGCGCCAATCATCACCCTTTCGGAGGAGCAAATCAATATGCTCTCGGAGATTGCGAAGAAGGTTGTGCGCCACATCGGCATTGTGGGCGAGTGCAACATTCAGTTCGCCTTCAACGCGCAGACCAACGACTATCGAATCATCGAGATAAACGCCCGCCTGAGCCGCTCATCGGCGCTGGCATCGAAGGCATCGGGCTACCCGCTCGCCTTTGTGGCCGCCAAACTGGCGCTGGGCTACACTCTGGACCAAATCGGCGAAATGGGCACGCCAAACTCGGCCTACGTTGCGCCTTCGGTCGACTACATCATCGCCAAGATTCCGCGCTGGGACTTGAGCAAGTTTGTGGGCGTTGACCGCGAAATCGGCTCAAGTATGAAGTCGGTGGGCGAGATTATGTCAATCGGCAAATCGTTTGAGGAGATTATGCAGAAGGGCCTTCGTATGATTGGTCAGGGTATGCACGGATTTGTGGGCAACAACGACCTTGAGTTCGACGACCTTGACAAGGAGTTGAGCCACCCGACCGATATGCGCATCTTCGCCATCGCGAAAGCGCTTGAGAAGGGCTACACGCCCGAACACATTGAGGAGTTGACGAAGATTGACGTCTGGTTCATCAAGAAACTGAAAAACATTGTGGATTACACCAAGGTTCTGGGTCAGTACAAGAAGATTGAGGACCTGCCCGCCGACGTTCTGCGCGAGGCGAAACGTCTGGGATTCAGCGACTTCCAAATCGCCCGCTTTGTTGAAAATCCGTCGGGCACAATGGAGAAGGAGATTCTGCGCGTGCGCGACCACCGCAAGAAGAACAACATTCTGCCCGCCGTTCGCCGCATCAACACGGTGGCATCGGAGCATCCCGAGTTAACTAATTATCTTTATATGACTTACGGCGTGCAGGA
>JAEEPS010000084.1 GCA_016284875.1 Salinivirgaceae bacterium
CACTTTCTGCTCGAAGTTGTTGATATTCAGTTGCGAGAGAATCTGTTTGATGCGTGCTTCGTAGTTCCAGGCTTTGGCGGCGTCCATCGCGCTTGTAGCGTTGGCCAGTCGTTCGGCGTTGTTGTCGCGGCAGGCCATCTCATACTCTTTGATGGTTTGCAGCGTCACGTCCGACGACTCGAAAACTTCTTCAATAACGGTGAGTTCGGGGTTCAGTTTCGGGCTTTGCTCAAGATAGCCCAGCCGCAGGTCGTTGCGTATGGTCACGCTTCCGCTGTCGGGGGTGTCGGCGCCAGCCAGAATCCGCAGCAGCGATGTCTTCCCCGCGCCGTTGTTGGCAATGATGGCCACACGCTGCTCACGTTCGACGCTCAAACTGATGTTGCTGTAAAGCACCAGATCGCCGTACGATTTTGTGATTCCTTCGGCTTGTAAATAGTTCATTTTGTCGCAATTATATATGCTTCGACAATTGTCGTCAGCGGCGCGAAGATAATCAGTCTTGGTGTGAAAGCCAAAACTCGTTGTGGATGCGGGAAAAACTGATTTATGTCAGAAAAATTTGTGAAATTAAATCACACTCCTTATTTTCACGTAAAATTTATGGGGGATGAATCCTCCTTATATTTTGCAACTTAAAACATGGAAAAATGCAAGTGAAAAAAGAAGATTTCCCAATCTGGTTTGGCCAACTGACTGACGAGCATTGGTCTATCGTATTGAAAAACAGCGTTTGTCTTGACTATAACAAGAACGAGATTGTCTGCAAGCAGGGCGCTTTCGCGACAAACGTCTATTTTGTGGTCAGCGGCATGCTGAAGGTTTACAAAGAGTACAAAGGCGAGAATCTGATAATGAGTTTCGTCCGCAAGGGTGAGGTTTTCGGGTTGTCATCGATTTACAACAACGCGACTAATCTATTTTCTGTGGCGAGCATAACGCCTACGACGGTTTTTTCAGTCAACATCAATGTCATTAAAAACCAAATCAGAGAATATCCCGACTTTGCGGAAAAGTCTATAATACAATTGAATAAAGAGTATGCCGACACCATTGAGCGGATTGTCAGCCTCACGCAGAAGCAGTTGAACGGACGCATGGCCGACGCGATTCTGCACTTCGCCCGCAACATTTACGGCTCCGACGAGTTCAACATGCAGATTACCCGCCGTGATATGGCCGACTTCTGTGGAATGTCGACCGAGAGCGCCATCAGAATCCTGAAGGAACTCCATAACGATAAGATTATCAGTCTTGAAGGTAAGAATGTCAAGATCATCAACAAGCAACAACTTGAAAGTTTGAGTGAGTTCGGATAGTGCGTTGACAAATAATGAAACCATTTTTAATTTTTTAAGTTAAAAGATATAATTTTGCGGTGTTGGATAGAAGGGGAACTTTCTCGCCAATATGTTATTAACATTCACAAATTGACACGATGAATAGAAAATCGATAAAAATTCTTTTGATGTTTTTCATCCTGCTTCCGTTTGCAGGTATGTCACAAACTCACGACTATTCAATGCGCCGTTGCTGGGGCTACCACAGAGATAGTTGTCCGACAAGTAAAAATATCTATTATCGTGTGGTTGACGACTCACGTAGCGCACTGTTTGTTAAAGGGCAAGTATCTCGCATAAAATCAATTATTTACAATGGTCGCGACTACCGCATTTCGTTCTGCCACGATGCAATTCTTGGCGAAGGAATCACAATGAGAATCATTGATGCTGATACAGAAAATGTATTGTATGACAACACGGAAGATGGTTTCGCATCAGAATTTGAATTCACTGTCACCCAAACGAGTGAAATATATATCGAGATAGAAGTTCCGGGAAGCAGCCGTATGTCGGAGGCAGAAGGTCAGAATGACTTGATTTTTGTTAGAAAAGACACGGAAATGGGCTGTATCGGAATTTTGATTGAGCACATGATCACACCTGTCAAAGGATTCTGATGACTTTCCGCATCCTGCTATCGTTGCTGCTCTTAGGAGTCTGCTGCAATCTGAATGGGCAGGATTGCTTCAATTTCCATAAACAAAATTGCTGTCCAAAGAATGGGGCTTTTGCCTATTCGGTCAACGAGGCGTCGGTTAGTTTCGCATTCCGACCAGGCGAGAGCAAATGCGTGTATATGGAATTGCTTGAAGGTAAGGACTATAGAATGACAATATGCTCCGATTCGCTTTACAACGGCATTGTCTCGTTCGTAATCAAAAACACTGACGGCCGCATTCTTTACGACAACTCACAGGATGATTTCCTGACTGATATTGAATTTTCTTGCCGCAGGCACAACAGCGTTGAGTTGATTATCACCGCGCCAAACCGTCTTGATGTTGACAGCGAAACCAAGGGCTGCATTGGCGTGCTGATAGAGGATATGGTGACTCCGAAAATCGGTTTTTAGTATATGTTTGTTTGAAATCCCCAGTAAGGGAATAATGTATGCAGTTAATACTGCCTAGATGCCGGTTAATTTGCTGAATATTTTCTTGTTACGCAGATAGTATCCCGTGACAATGCTGCCGTTGTAGCATTCGGGGTGCTGGTCGGTTTTGCGCATGGCTTGCAGTTGGCGGCGTTTGGCCTTCATCTTGCTGCGATTCTGATAGAATGCGATATGAGCCCGTGGAACAGCCATCAGAAAACCGAATTTCAGATGAACAAGATACAATCCCATCGAGATTCCGTCGAGAATCATGCGGATAAACATAGTGCGGTGGAAACCTTTGTCGGGCAGGTTCTTATAGAGCAGAAAGAGGTTGTTGCGGTAGTTCAGAAACAACTTTTTAGGGTTGTTGTTGGGCAGGGTGCCGCCGCCCACGTGGTATACCACCGACTGTGGGACAATGGCAATGCGGTACCCCATGTTTTTCAGCCGCCAGCAGATGTCAATCTCCTCCATGTGGGCGAAGAAATCGTCGTCGAGGCCACCCGCTTCGGCGTAGAGTCGGCTGCGGATGAACAGGCACGCGCCCGAGGCCCAGAAAACATCGCGAACGTCGTCGTACTGGCCGTTGTCGCGCTCAATGGTGCCAAGAATGCGGCCACGGCAGAACGGATAGCCATATTTGTCGATGAATCCGCCCGACGCTCCAGCATACTCAAAATCAGTCCGTTGGTCGTAGGAGAGGAGTTTAGGCGCGCAAGCAGCCACATCGGGGTTCGCGTCCATAAAATCGGCAAGCGGTTTGAGCCAGCCTTCGGTAACCTCGATGTCGGAATTCAGAAGTACAAAGTATTCAGCCTCAATCTGTTCGAGCGCTTTGTTGTAGCCGCCCGTAAAGCCATAGTTCTGGTCGAATTGCAGCACTTTTACGGTGGGGAACTTCTTGTTAATCAGTTCAATGCTGTCATCGGTCGAACCGTTGTCGGCAACCCACACGTCGGCCCCGTCCGACAGTGTCGTGACTGACGGAAGAAATTTCTCCAGAAACGCCCTTCCGTTCCAATTCAAAATGACAACTGCAATTCTACTCATCGTGCTTTTTTTTGTGAGGCAAAGATAATGGTATTTGGGAAATAGGCACTAGGGGGGGGGAGGCATTAGACATTAGGCATTAGGCACTAGGCATTAGGCATTAGGCATTAGGCACTAGGCATTAGGTGTTAGGTGTTGGGCATTAGTTAATTACGAATTTTGAATTACGAATTACGATATTTAAACCTATTCAACCCGTTCAACTTTAAACATCTAAACTTCTTAACCTCTTAACTTCTAAACAGCGAAGCGTCTTAACACCTTAACCTTTTAACTTATAAACTTTCTCAACTTCTCAACCTCTCAACATTCTAAACTTTGATTTATATTTGCCCAAAATCGAAAATTCGTTACAAAATGTTTAAAAATCATCCTAAAGGGCTTTTGGCGGCAGCCTTGAGTAATATGGGCGAGCGTTTTGGCTACTATATTATGAATGCCGTTCTAGTGCTGTTCCTGTGTTCAAAATTCGGTTTGCCCGAAGAGAAGGCAACAGCCATATATTCAGTGTTTTACATGGGTATTTACATTTTGAGTCTGGTTGGTGGCATCATCGCCGACCGCACCCAGAACTACAAAGCCACAATACAGTCGGGCTTGATTGTGATGGCCTCGGGCTATGTCATTCTGTCGATACCGATTCTGGCAACGTCAGGCAATATCGGCTGGCTTTTGCCGCTCACTTGTGTGGCACTTTTCTTGATTGCTTTCGGCAACGGCTTGTTTAAGGGCAACTTGCAGGCCATTGTGGGGCAGATGTATGACAATTTCGAGGCCGAAGCCGCAAAGCATGGCGAGGAGGCGCTTGCCGCCGCCAAATCACGCCGCGACCCTGGCTTCCAAATTTTCTATATGTTCATCAATGTTGGCGGCTTGATTGCGCCGTTTGTTGCGCCCGTTTTGCGCAGTTGGTGGCTCAACCACAATGGTCTGGCCTACAATGCCGACCTGCCTGCTCTCTGCCATCAGTATATTGAGGCTGGTGCTGCCATGGCTCCTGATGCCGTTGCCAAGATGAACGACCTTATCGCACTTGTAACAACCACAGTGCCAGCCAATTTGGCCGATTTCTGCCAAAACTATCTGGCCGTGTTCAACACAGGTGTTCACTATTCGTTCCTGGCCTCGGTGGCAGCCATGCTGATATCGCTCGGCATTTTCCTTGCCACTAAAAAGAGCCTGCCGACGCCCGCCCGCAAGGCTGCGCAGCAGAGTTCCGATTACACAGCCGAGGAGCGCGCCGCAATGGCAACCGAAATCCGTCAGCGCATCTACGCTCTGTTTGCAGTGCTTGTGATTGCGGTGTTCTTCTGGTGGTCGTTCCATCAGAACGGCACGTCGATGTCGCTTTTTGCCCGCGATTTTGTCATCACATCGGCCATTCCGCCAGAGATCTGGCAGGCTGTCAATCCGTTCTTCGTGATTGTGCTCACCTTCCCAATGATGTGGCTTTTCGGCACGCAGTGGGGGCGTCGTTTTTCAACACCGAAGAAGATTGCCATCGGCATGGGAATCGCAGGTATAGCCTATCTGTTTATGAGCGTGTTCTGCTTCCAGCACGGCTATCCTTCGGCAACCGATTTCCGCGCACTCGATGCTTCAACTGCCGAAAGTCTGAAATCAGGCCCGATGGTGCTTATCATCTACTATTTCTTCATGACCGTAGCCGAACTGTTTATCAGTCCGTTAGGCTTGAGTTTTGTGTCGAAGGTGGCACCTAAAAACCTGCTTGGTCTCTGCCAGGGCTTGTGGCTTGGCGCGACGGCCGTGGGCAACGGATTCCTCTGGATTGGCCCGCTGATGTACAATAAGATAGACATCTGGCAATGCTGGGCAGTATTCTTCGCCGTCTGCTTCGTTTCGATGGCTGTTATGCTTGGCATGGTTAAGTGGCTCGAGAGGGTGACGAAGTAACGAAAAATGTATATATTTGAATTGAAAAATCATTTTAAGATGGCTGTTGGAAACAAAGACACAAAACTTTCATCAGAATTATTAAAGAATTAATAAATAATAAGTTATGAAAAAGAAAGGATGTTTGATTGCGGTAGTTGCCGTAGTGTTAATTGGTATTTTTTCAATTGTGGTTTGGTACATCAAAACTGGTAACAAGATTGTCCGTCTCGATGAGGGCGTTGCCGAGAGTTGGGCGCAAGTCGAGAATGTTTATCAGCGCCGTGCCGACCTGATTCCTAACCTTGTGGCCACCGTCAAGGGTTATGCCGAGCATGAGAAAACCGCTCTGACTGATGTTGTTGAGGCTCGTGCTAAAGCATCAAGTGTTAATGTGAATCCCGAAAAACTCGATTCCCGTTCGCTTCAGCAGTTTGAGGAGGCTCAAGGCAATTTGAGTTCGGCATTGTCGCGCTTGCTGGTTGTTGTTGAGCGTTATCCTGACCTGAAGGCCAACCAGAACTTCAGCGAACTTCAGGCACAACTTGAAGGCACCGAGAACCGCATCTCCGTTGAGCGCCGCAAGTTCAACGAGGTTGCCCGCGAGTACAACACCTATATCCGTCAGTTCCCCGCATCGATTGTGGCCAACAGCCGCGGATTTGAAAAGAAGGCATACTTCGAGGCACAGGCAGGCAGCGAGAAGGCTCCTGAAGTGCAATTTTAGGTGAAAGTTACAAGGCACAAGGTATAAGTGTGGGAGAATCCCGTGCTTATGCCTTTTGTCTTAATAACTAATAACTTAAAACTTCTAGAACTTATAACTTAAAACTTCAAAAAACTTATAACTCAAAATGAGAGCATCAACTTTTTTTAGCGAAGAGCAAAAACAACATATAATCAGCGCAATAGAGGAGGCAGAAAAGAATACATCGGGCGAGATTCGTCTGCATGTTGAAATGCGTAGCCACGGCGACATAATGAAACGTGCCGCAAAAGTTTTCGACAGACTCAAAATGCAGTGTACCGAGTTGCGCAACGGCGTGCTTTTCTATATGGCCGTGTCCGACCGTCAGTTTGCAATAATCGGCGACAAAGGCATCAACGACAAAGTGCCCGAAGGCTTCTGGAACGACATTGAAAAGCACATGGCCGAACTTTTTGCACGTGGCCTTTTCACCGAGGGCGTGACCGACGGAATCCGCATGGCTGGCGAGCAGTTGAAGAAGCATTTCCCATATCAGTCTGACGATGTGAACGAGTTGAGCGACGAAATCTCGTTCGGCGAGGGTGAGAAGGAGTAGGACTGACCAATTCGCCAAATCACCATGCGAAGAATATTGCTCGCTTTCACATTTGTGGTCGTCGCACTGTCGGCTTTTGCCGACATGTTCGATCGTCCAGCCGAGGTGCGTCTTGTGGTTGACAGTGCTTCCGCCTTCACTCCGAAGCAGTTAGATGCGCTGACAGCCAAACTCGACTCTTTTGAGCAGGCCACAACGGTGCAGATTCAGATTTTCACAACCACCGATTTGCACGGGTACGACGTTGTGGATTTTGCGCAGCGTTTGGGCGAGGGTTGGGGTGTCGGTCAGGCCGATAAAAACAACGGCATCGTCATTGTCTATAAGCCGAAAACATTGTTCGAAGACGGCGAAGTCACCATTCAGACGGGCTACGGCATCGAATCGCTGATTCCTGATGCAGTCTGTAAGCAAATTATTGACAATGAGATGATTCCGTGCTTTAAGAAAGGACACATTTACATGGGAATCGACCGAGCCGTTGATGTCTGCATCTCGCTCACAGGAGGTGAATACACGGCAGAAAAGTATATGGCTGATATTGACAGGTTATATACAATAGCAGTGTATATTATTATTGGCCTTGTGGCATTCCCTATCGTAGTTGTTGTTATTTTCTTGATTGTCTTTCTGTTCTGCTGCCGTGGCTATACTGCAAGCAGCAATTCTTCGAGCGGTTCAAGCAGTGGCTCGTCGGGCAGTTCAAGCAGCAGAAGTTCAGGCAGTTACCGAACTACAACCCATCATCATAGTTCGAGCCACAGAAGTTATGGTGGCGGCCATTTTGGTGGTGGCGGCGCACGCGGAAGATGGTGATTGAAGGACTGATTAACAGAATAACCGAAGGATTGAATTCTTGAATAATTGAATGAATTGAATATGCGGAAATTATTGATAATTATCTGTTTATGCGCTGCTGTGTTTTCGGCTTTTGCCGATGATGCAGTTTTCAATCGTCCTGCAACCATAAATCTGGTGGTGGACAGCGCCAATGCCTTCACTGTTGAGCAGAGAGCGGCTCTTGCGGCCAAACTTGACTCGTTCGATATTGAGACATCAACGCAGATTCAGATTTACACCACAACCAATCTGCAAGACTATGATATTGTGGATTTTGCGCAGCGTTTGGGCGAGGGTTGGGGTGTCGGAAAAGAAGGCTTCGACAACGGAATAGTCATCGTTTACAAGCCCAAAACTGACAGCACCAGCGGCGAAGTCACCATTCAGACGGGTTACGGCATCGAGCCGTTGATTCCCGACGCAACCTGCAAGCGGATTATCGAACACGAAATGATTCCTTGCTTTAAGAAAGATTCTGTTTATGAGGGATTTAACCGCGCCATAGATGTCTGTATATCGCTCACCAAAGGCGAGTTTAAGGCCGACGATTACGGAAACAATAGCATTGGCGGGTTCTTGGGCTGGGTGCTCGACCACCTTGTTCTTAGCCTTGTGCTTGGTATGGTTGGTGTCTGGATTGTGATTATACTGATAATCATCATTATTGCTAAGTGCACAAGTGGAGGAGGTGGCAGTTACTATATAAATACGTCGGGCAGTTCGTCAGGTTCAAGTCACCGAAGCCATAGCGGCGGCAGCCACAGGAGTTACGGTGGCGGACATTTCGGTGGCGGTGGTGCGCGCGGAAAGTGGTAATGTCAAGGTTTGATTAATCGATTTATGAAACGTATATTGCTCATATTCACTATTTTGGTGTCGGCTTTTCTGTCGTTCGCAGATGATTTTGTCTTCAGTCCGCCCGCCGTGCCGACGCTTGTTGCCGACTATGCCAATGCCTTTACCAGCGGCGAGCGAATGGCGTTGGCTAACAAACTGAACACCATCAGTCGCGAGACATCGACACAGATTTTGGTTTACACCACAACCGATTTGCTCGGCTACGGCATTGCTGATTTTGGCCAGCGTTTGGGCGAGGGTTGGGGCATCGGACAAAAAGGTTTCGACAACGGAATTGTCATCGTTTATAAACCTAAAACCGACTCCACAAGCGGCGAGGTTACCATTCAGACGGGCTACGGCATTGAACCGTTGATTCCAGATGCGACCTGCAAGCGAATCATTGACCAGGAGATGATTCCAAACTTTCAGCAAGGGCTTGAATATAAGGCTATTGACGACGCCATTGACATCTGTTTCTCGCTGACAAAAGGCGAATTCACGGCGGATGAATACTCCAATTTTGGCGAAGATTCGTCTGTTGGCTCAATTATTGTTTTCATCTTGTTATTGTTTGTCGGCTACGTGCTTTATGCGGCTTACGGGCAGTTCACCATCGGGCGGCGGCCATCGTTTTTCTCTTATCTTTGGTTTGTGCTTTCGCTCATCGGCCATTCGTCTGGCAGCGGCAGAAGCGGCTCGTCAAGTGGGTTTGGCGGCTATGGCGGCGGACACTTTGGCGGCGGCGGAGCAAGCGGAAGATGGTAACTGAAAGATTGAAGGAGTGAATGAATTTGATTGTGCGTAAAATATTGTTAATAATTACTTTATGGTCTGCCGCAATGGGCGTTTTTGCCGATAACGACGGTTCCATGAATTCATCTTCAGAGGTTGGTGGAGGCAATTTTGTCCCCCAGCTCCAAGATCCATCGGTTGTTTTCATTCCGCCCAAAGATCCGTCGCTTGTTGTCGACAACGCGGGAGTGTTTAGTTATAATCAGCGTAAGATGCTGATTGACAAACTGAATAAGTTCAACGATGAGACTTCGACGCAAATTTTGATTTATACCACAAAATATTTGTACGGCTACAGCATTGCCGATTTTGGCCAGCGGCTGGGAGAGGGATGGGGTGTCGGGCAGAAAGGCTTCAACAACGGCATTGTCATTGTTTACAAGCCGAAAACGCCATACGAGAAAGGCCTGGTTACCATTCAGACGGGCTATGGCATTGAGCCGCTCATTTCCGACGCGGTTTGCAAGCAAATCATTGACAAAGAGATGATTCCACAGTTCAAGTACGGTCTCACTTTCGCGGGAATCGATAAGGCTGTGGATGTCTGCATATCGCTCACCAAAGGCGAGTTCACGGCAAAGGATTATAAAAGGCGTGATTGGTCGAAAATCCTTCCATACATCTTCTGGATGTTCGTCGTTCCTATTATTGTTCTGATACTTCTGATAAGATGTTTGGTCAGAAAGTTCAACGACCAGTTCACTGCAGGCGGAGGCGTGCATGGCGGACGTGGTGCTTCGGGCGGAGGATTTGGTGGCGGTTTTGGCGGCGGCGGTTTTGGTGGTGGCTTCGGAGGCTTTGGCGGAGGTGGTTTCGGTGGCGGTGGCGCTTGCGGATGCTGGTAGATTGAAGGACTGATTTTTGACAACAGACAAGAATTGAGTAATGATTAATGTGTAAAGAGTAAAGTGTAATGATTCGTAACTCGTAATTCATAATTCCCTAACACCTAAAAATTTATAACTCATTAACTTACAACTTATAACTTATAGCCAACCATGTTTGTAGCATACCAAAAAAAGAAAGAGAACATCTGCGAGTATTTCTTGTATATGTTTCAGATTGAGGATCTTATTCGAGCCTGTAAATGCGATAAGGGTTTGATTGAAAGCCAGTTGCTGCCCAAATATCCAGCCGACATGACAACGCAGAACGAGGTGCGCCAATGGTACTCTGGCCTGACCGACCAAATGGTGGAGGAGCGCATTCAGCAACGTGGTCATCTGGTGTCGCTTACGAACAAAATCAATGAGGTGCTCGATTTCCATCTCTACCTTCTCAACAACCCCAAAGAGGTGGCGTATCAGATGCGGTTTGCCAAAGTTAGCCCGATTATCAGTGAGTTACGCCAGCGTCAACCGTCGGCAGCGGAGTTCAGCGACCTGCATCTTGCGCTCAACGCTGTTTACGGGTTCACCATTTTGCGGCTCAAAGGCTCGCAAGTGTCGAAGGAAACCGCAGCCGCCATCTCGCAGTTGGTGGTGTGGTTCAACGAGTTATCAGAAAAGTTCCGTGCCTACGAATCAGGAGAGTTGAAACTTGATTTGTAGAAGGGAGGCGTTTGAATTTATATTTTTAATGAAGTGAGAAATTGAATGGAATATAGTATTTTACATTACCTTTTTTCTTGCTTCCAGGAATCCATTTTGGCATTTTCTTTACTACACGAATTGCCTCTTCAGCCAAGTACGGGTCAACATTTTTATGCAAAACACTAACATCTCCAACAGACCCAGATTCATCCACAACAAACTCAACCCAAAAATGCCCTTCAATTGATTTATCTCTTGCAGAATCAGGATATTGGATATTTTTGTATATGAACTTCTGCAGAGCGTTTGTACCGTTCGGAAATGTGGGATAACCTTCGGGTATATTAAATGCACTATAACTATTAATTGGAAAACAAATAATCTCGTCCTGGAAATAGTATTCTGTTGTATCACTATTTGTTAAATACGCGTTGCTATTATAATTTGGATGAGTAAATGCTTCAAATACAAATGATAATATAATTGCTAATCCCAATCCGAATGAGTTTTTGATTATTCTTTGAGTATTCATAGCACAAGAGTTTATTAGCAAAAATAACCAAATTTCCTTTATATGGCCTTTTTTGCACTCACCTTCAGCACGTTCCGTTTGCAGGCGCTCACGCAGCGCTCACACAAGATGCACTGTGCGTTTTGTACCCTTTCAACGTTTCGCACCGATTCCTTCACATCGATGAGCATAGGGCAGGCTTGCGAGCAGGCGCCACATTGGGTGCAGTCGGCTGATTTTACGGGTGTTATCTTGAAAATAGAGAAGCGGTAGAGCAGACTCGAAATTGTCATAAACGGGCAGAGAAGGCGGCAGTAGGCGCGGCTTCCACAGAGCATTGTCAGAAGGTAGCCGCCACCAATAATGAACAGATTTTCAGCCACAATCCATTTTTTGCGCAGAAGTTCGTTCTCATCGCCTGCGGGATTGGTGAAATAGTGCGCCACAGCAAAAGCCATCGCCACAATCAAAAGCAGATAGCCCCACGCCAACCACGGTTTGCGTTTGAAGTTTCGGCCGTTTTTGCGGTTGGTAATCTCAAAGATGGCGCCGTCCCAACAGGCGCGTGAGCAGAATGCATTGCCGAACACAAACGGAATTATCAGCCGCGCGATTACCAATTGGATGAGCGCGCCCGTGACCACGCCTGCCTGAAAATCGAAGAAAATCTGCTCGAACTGGAAATTCACGCCAAACACAAACCCCAATATTATCAGCAACATACCGCCTACAATAATTTGCACAAGGCGGCGCATAGGCTGGCGCAGACGTGGGTTGTTGAAAACCAAAATGCGTGTTACAAGTTCGGTGGTGCCAATTCCGTTGAAGAGCGCAAAGTAGCGAATATCGCGTATTGCCCACACAATCAGCCCAATAAGCGTAAAAATAGCGTAAGTTGCAATCGGTACACTGTATTTTTTCAGCCAACCGGCAGCCGGTTCGCCGTTATTCGTCGGTGCTGTCAGATTGCTTTTCAATATCTTCAGAATCTTCAGAATCAGACGATTGCGGAACGGCCTTAAGCAGTTCAACTTCGTAAATCACGGTGGTGAACGGTGGCACAATGCCCGTTGACGAGCCTTTCTCGCCCCACGCCAAGTCCGACGGCAGAATCACCAACGCACGCTGTCCTTCGCGCATACGGCCAATGGCGTCCTCAAGTCCTGGAATTACCTGAAGTTCAGTGCCATAGACAAATTCGAATGGCTGGTTGCGTTTCACTGTCGAGTCGAAGAAGCGGCCGTTCAGGAATCGGCCTTCGTAGTTAACTGTCACAATATCACCATATTCAACAGGCTTTCCCGAACCGTTGACAAGGCTGATGAAGTACATTCCCGACTCGGTCGGTTCAACCTCGATTTTCTCTTTTTCAATGAAATTGTGAAGCACAAGTTTCTCATATTCACCGAAATCCTCAATCCATTTCAGGAATTCCTCTTTATCGCGGCGGTATTGGTCTTCGGTGCGGATGTCATCCATTCGAATGTCGATTTTCATTTTGTCGCCTTTCTTTATGAATGAAGGCATTTGGCATTGCAATGTTTTTTGGAAGAAGTTTTCGGCATCGATAATGAACGATGCGCTGTCGCCTGCCGACATCATCAGAAAGCAGACGTCAATCGAGCCATCGAACTCTGGTTCAGTGAGTTGGAATGTGCGGTTGCCGACAAAAAACGTCGAGTCGCTCATTGTCGAGTAGCAGAGTTGGCAGGTCACGTAGTCGCCTGCATTGGGCGGGCACACGGTGTCGCCAATCACAATCAACTTGTAGAGCACGCCATTTTTGCGCGAGTAGCCGTCGTGGCCGCCCGAACAAGCGGCAAACGCAAGCCCAACGGCCATTGCGGCAATCCATACCGATTTGATTTTCAATTTCTTAAACATTGCAATATGTTTTCAGTTAGTGGTTGGTTAAGTTAAGCAATTCTACTTGATAAACGATAGTCGAACGGGGTGGAATTTTATCATTGTCGCCTGGAAGGCCGTGGGCAAGGTGTGGCGGCATTATGAACCGAGCCTTGTCGCCGCAGCGCATTAGCAAAATTCCCTCTTCGAGTCCCGATTCAACGCCGCCCTGACCAATTAGGAATGTCTTTTCGCCCGTGCTGTCCGATGAGTAGCAGAGCGTTCCGTTGAGCAGCGATACGGTGTATTTCAGGCTGGCAATCAATCCGTTGCGAGCGCTGTCGCCCGTTCCGTGCTCGTAAATCTGATACCAAAGTCCCGTTTCGGTGGTGCTCATTTCCCATTGGTGGCGTTCGGCGAAAGCCTCAATCCGTTCCTTGTCGATGGTCACAAGCCCCTTGTTGGCCCGAATCAGGCTCTCTTTGCTCATTGGCACGCCCTTCTGGTCGGTTTTGTTACAGCCCGCCGCAGCGGCCGCCAAAGCAATCAATATGGCGCACGTGGCTCTCATTTTTCCAAATATTGCTCATATTCAGGCAGAACCTTCTCAAAATAGTAGATGGTTTTGCCGATGGTTTTGTGGAACTCGCCGCCTGCCGCGTTCAGGTGGCCGCCGCCGCTGAAACGTTCGGCCGCCACTTTGTTTGCGGGGAACGAGCCGCGTGAGCGGAACGAGCATTTGGTCAGGCCGTCTTTTTCGGTGAAAAGCGCCGAGAAGTTGATTCCGTCAATCGTAAGTGGGTAGTTTACAAGCCCTTCGGTGTCGCCCTGCTGATTGTTGAAATCTTCAAGTTCCTTCTTTGTGAGCCAAATGTAGGCCGTCTGATATTTCGGAATCACCTTCATTTTTTTGTACAGACTGAAGCCCAAAAGCCGCAGCCGTGTTTCAGAGAAGTGATTGAAAACGTGGTCGATAATCTGGTCCTTCTCGATTTTCGACTCGAGCAGGCAGGCAATGATTCGGAACACGTTCGGCGACGACGAGTTGTAGTTGAAGCAGCCCGTGTCGGTCATTATGCCCGTGAAGATGCAGGTGGCCACCGTGGTGTCGAGCACGTCGGTGCCTTCGAGTTCTGTAAGTAGTTCATACACAAGTTCCGACGTGCTGCTCGCCTCGGGGCGGCTGTAGGCCACGTCGGTGCGGATTTCGGGAAACGGATGGTGGTCAATCAGCACGCGTTTGGCCGCGCTGGCGTCGAAACTCTTCACCGCGTCGCCCATTCGGGTGGGGCTGTTGAAGTCGGCCATAATCAGCAGTTCGGCGTCGGCGATAATCTTGTCGGCCTCTTCGGTCTGCGTCTTGTAGGTCACGATTTCGTCCACGCCTGGCAGCCATTTCAGGTTCTGCGGCATAAGGTCGGGCAGAATGAAACGCGCGTCTTTACCTTTGTTTTTCAGATAGTTATATAGCGCCAATCCCGACCCCACAGCGTCGCCGTCGGGGTTTTTGTGCGATGTGATTACAATTCGGTTCGTGCTGTCAATCAGTCGGTTGACCTCATTCACAAAATCGTTGCTAATGTATTTTTCCAAAACAGTTGTTTTTGAGTTTTACAATCTGATGATGTTTCCGCCTAAAGCGTTGATTCGCAAGTCGATGTCCTCATATCCGCGGTCAATTTGGTCGATGTTGTCGATGACCGACGTGCCCTTGGCCGAGAGCGCCGCAATGAGCATTGCCATACCTGCGCGGATGTCGGGGCTGGTCATATTGATGCCCTTCAGGCGGTGCTTGTTGTTCAGTCCGATGACGGTGGCGCGGTGCGGGTCGCAAAGGATTATCTGCGCGCCCATATCTATCAGTTTATCAACAAAAAACAATCGGCTCTCGAACATTTTCTGATGGAAAAGCACGCTGCCGTTGGCCTGCGTGGCCACCACCAAAAGCACGCTCAAAAGGTCGGGGGTGAGCCCTGGCCACGGCGCGTCGTCGATGGTGAGTATCGAGCCGTCGATAAATGTCTCAATTTCATAATGTTCCTGCGCAGGGATGAACAGGTCGTCGCCCCGCAGTTCCATTTGTATGCCCAACCGCTGGAACGCCCGCGGAATGATGCCCAAATTCTGATACGATACATTGTTGATTGTCAGCGCCGAACGCGTCATTGCGGCCAAGCCGATGAAACTGCCAATCTCAATCATATCGGGCAGGATGGTGTGGTCGCAGCCGTTGAGCGACGTCACGCCCTCAATGGTGAGCAGGTTCGACCCGATGCCCGAAATGCGCGCGCCCATTTTGTTCAGCATTTTGCAAAGTTGCTGGATATAAGGCTCGCAGGCGGCGTTGTAGATGGTGGTTGTGCCTTGCGCCATTACGGCCGTCAGAATAATGTTGGCCGTGCCCGTCACCGACGCCTCGTCGAGCAGCATATATGTGCCTTTCAGGTTTTTACCTTCAACGTTGTAGAATTTTCCGTCGGCGTTGTACTCGAATTTCGCGCCCAAATTCTGCAGTCCGATGAAGTGCGTGTCCAATCGGCGCCGACCGATTTTGTCGCCGCCTGGTTTGGGAATGTACGCCTTGCCGAACCTTGCCAACAGCGGCCCCACAAGCATTACCGAGCCGCGGATTTTGGCTGTTTTTTCGGCAAACTCGCGCGACTGCAGATATTCGGGCTGGATGTTGTCGGCCTTGAATCGGCACGTGTGCTTGTCGATGTGCTCAACGGTGACGCCCATATCGGCAATGATGTCGATGAGCGTGTTCACGTCGCGTATGCAGGGAATGTTGCGGATAATGACTTCCTGGTCGGTGAGCAGAACGGCGCACAACACTTGCAGCGCCTCGTTTTTTGCACCCTGCGGCGTGATTGAGCCGCTGAGTTTGCAACTGCCGTTAATTTGGAATTTATTGACACTCATTTCGAGTCGAACTTTTCTGATTTTGCGGCAAATTATGCAAAATGGAAAGCGCCCGAAAACGTCGGCTTTTCAACTTTTTAAAAAGTTATGCACAAGAATTGAAGGACGGCAGACAACGGACAACGGACAGCAGACATATGGTTTTTGGGAATGCTGATTTTTTTTCTAACCGATTGAATCCGATTTAAACCGATTTAAACCGATTTAAACCGATTTTAAATGCGTAGGGGCGAAAGAACCGCCCCCTACACAT
>JAEEPS010000085.1 GCA_016284875.1 Salinivirgaceae bacterium
ATGTCCTGACCATCTCGTCAGAGAAAAAGGTTGAGAATGAGACCAAAGAAGGTGAGCGCTTCACACGCCACGAGTATAGTTATCAATCGTTCAGCCGCTCGTTCACGCTGCCTGAGGCCGCCAATGGCGACAAGATTTCGGCTAAGTACGACAACGGCATCCTGAACGTTGAGATTCCGAAACGCGAAGAAGCCAAACCGAAACCAATGCGCCAAATCGCTATTGCTTAACGTTTTAGCAGCATAAACAAAAGAAGCCAACCCGTGAGGGCTGGCTTTTTTGTTTTATTACAAATTCCGCTTTTAATTCAATTCCTCAACCTTACCTATAAATAGTATCGTGCCGGTTTGCGTGTCGCGAATGACGTAGACAAACGGGCGGTCCACATAGAACTCTATCGGGTAGTTCTCCCCTGACAGTACAGCACCATTTCCGACCATTATCACCGTAACAGCAGCCGCCTCGGTTCCGCTTTCTTCAACGCTAATGTGTGAAAGTTGGAATGCCTTGCTCACATAAGCATCATCGTGACTGCTGCCCATTTTGCTTAAATTAGCGTTGACGCTGTCGAAGACATCAACCACGCCTAATTGATTCAAAATTTTGATCAAATCGTGATTGAAATTCAAGTCGAATTTTGGCAGACGGACAAAGAGTTTTTCTGTCGACATTTTTTCAAGTGCCGCTTCAAACCGAGTCTGACTCAATTGACTGATACATTGGTCGATACTTGTCCAATCGTCAGGTAGGATGATATCCATGCAAGTTGTGCCATTGTAAGGCAGTTCGGCCATTTTAAAACTCTCTGTGCGGACATAACCATAATTTCCCATTTGCTGCATCATATCAACCTTCGACAACTTGCCATTAGCGCAGGTGAAATCGGCCCTTGTTGTTGCGTCTTTTTCGAACTGGTGCCGCCAATCGGCCTTGAAATATAACGAGTTAGCGAGTATTGTTATCGTGTTTGCATCAATATCATCTTCGTTAAGCATTTTCGGAATCATTCCGTGTGTCTTTTGGTTGCACCAGCCGTTCATCACAGAGAGAGAACTGTCTCTATTGGCAAAATTCATTGTCGCGGCTTCGGCATCGAAAAAGTTGTTGCACAACTCAATATATTCTTTGAAGAGCGGTGCTCGACGGTCGGTCCAGATGGCGTTTGCGGTTTCAATGGTTTGTGGCTGTCCGCTTTCACCATATTGGCTCAACTTCTCTTTTTGAGCTACAAACTCGTTGTTTAGTTTGTTCCATTCCGAAATCACACTGCGGCAATGATTGTTCAGATCATTGATTGATTTTGTGCCATATCCGAAAGCATCGAGAATCTGTTGGCGGCTGTTGCCATCGGCGCCGTTAGCAAGCATTGCAAAAGCCAACTCAACACTTATTGGCGATAGAAAGAAATTGCCATCGGCCGCTGTATTTAATTGTTTTACAATGTTGAATGTGAAATCGCCATCAGTTTGAGCCGCAATAGTGCTTAAGTCAACGGAAACTGTATCGCCAGGCATAACAACTTGGCAATGCATTCCACCTGCGGGCTCTTTTATATCTGGCAAAAATAATGAAGGTGCAGAGGCCGAGGTGGTCGTTGTTGTTTGTTGTGCTTCAGGCTGAGGTTCGGGGTCATCTTTTTTGTCGCATGCCGCGAAAACAAAACCGGCAGTAATCAATGCCGCAAAAATGTAGGTTTTCATAAGTGAGTTTTTAAAATAAAACAAATTAGTTGATGCAATAAGTCTCGCGCCGCGTCAAAATGAATATTGTGGCGTTTAACAAAAAAACAAATATAGAAAATTAACTGTTCAATTTGTGTAATTTGTGCGAGAAAGATTATTCCACACTCATCCTGATTTTCCAGTTCTGCGGATAAAGATTGTTCCAGCGGTTGCCAATGTTTTTTATCCAACCAAGCGGTAATCCGTTGAATGTTACAAGGTTGAACCCTGCTGGTGCGTCGGCAACAAAGACATTGTCGCGGTGCAGATAGCGCAAGGCGTCTTGCTGCGAAAGTTCCACAGCGGCGAATGCCTGCCGGTTGAGCGCCCACGACAAAGCCAAATCGTGTTCGGGTGCCAGTTTTTCGCCAAACAAATGAGCTGCGGCTATCCCCATCTTTCTGACATTCAGGCTGCCGGCAACAGTCAGCACGTCGGTGGCAATGGCTTGTGGCACGGCAATGGCGGTGTCGTTTTTCAGGTAATAGTCGAAAGCGGTGCCGTCGGTCATCTCGTTCAGGCGCGGAATCAACTTTTTGGGGACGGGTGTAAGTTTGGTTTTCAGTTTTTTCGACGATGCCGAATCGCCATCAGTTTTGCGGAAGACGCAGCAGAAAAAGCCTTCGCCGCGTGTTAGGTGCTGGATGAAGCGGTAGCCGGTGCAACCGTCTTTCTCAATCGGTGTGATGCCCCATTCGGGTGCAATGCTTATTTCAATCGGCTCGGCCGCAAACGTTGATTTTATCCAGGCCATATTGTTCTCGTCTTCATCGGGGCAGAAGGTGCAAGTGCTGTAAATCAGGTATCCGCCGGGTTTGAGCGCGTCCCACACATCGGCCACAATACGCTGCTGGCGCTGGGCGCAGATGCGGGTGTTGGCGGTGTTCCATTCGTCGATGGCAACTTGGTCGCGGCGGAACATTCCCTCGCCCGAGCAAGGAGCATCAACCGCCACAACATCGAAGAATCCGGTCAGGCGGCTGAAGTCAGACGGGTCGTTGCTGGTGACAATGGCGTTGGGACAGCCCCATTTGGTCAGATTCTCGCTCAGCACGGGAACGCGGCTCGAAATCACTTCGTTACAAACAAGCAGTCCGCCTTTGCCAATGAGCGATGCATAGTGCGTGCTTTTGCCACCGGGCGCGGCGCAAAGGTCGAGAATGCGGATATCTGGCTCATTGCCTGCAATTTGCCGCAATACGTGCCCGACAAACATCGAACTTGCTTCCTGCACGTAGTAGGCGCCGGCGTGCAGCAGCGGGTCGAGCGTAAAAACCGGACGCTCGGCAAGATAGCGCCCTTGCGGTTCCCAACCCACAACATCATTGGCATCCGTTAACGCACTGTTTTTGTGTGGATTAAGCCGTATGCTTGTCGGCACGGGTTGTTTGAGCGCCGCCGTAAAACGGTCGTAATCAGCACCTAACTGCCCGCGCATCCGCGCTTCAAAATCGTTTGGCAAAGCAATTCCCATCAACGTGAATTTTCCACAAAAATAGTCCGATTAGAACGCGGATGACGCAGATTAACAGTTTTTCACAGATATATTTTTCCCACCCAATCCCTACATCAATTTTCAATTCACCTATTAGCCAATTATCCGTTTCACCAATGTATATTTGCAGCGGTTATGAGTAAGGTTCGCGAAATCATCTCGGTATTGGCTGTGTGCATACTGGCAACTGTCGCTGCCACAGGCTGTTACGAGCCGTCAGATTCAATGGTCTTTGGCAATGGAGAAAAACTGTATGTTGTTGAGGGGCGCGTGACTGATGTCGATTCGGTAGCCACGGTTATTGTATCAAAATCATTCGATGCAGTTGGAGAAAACAACAATGAGTATGTCGACAATGCGAATGTTGTGTTGCGCGACGACCAAGGTAATTCTGCTCAACTGGAAAATGTGGGGAATGGGGTGTACCAAACATCTGAAATAAAGGGTGTTGTCGGAACAAGATATTTGTTGACAGTTGAGATTGACGGACAGAATATCAGTTCCATTGACAAGATGCCGGTTCCGGCTTCGGCCGATTCAATTGTTGTTGAATATAAGGACAGTTACACCATTTTCGATACCATAGGTTATTATGTATCAATCTATTCGACTCAAAGTGACGATACTTTGCAGTATTACCGCGTTGAGGTTGAGAAGAACGGCATAAAACTCAACGATTATTCGTCGTTATGGCTTTTTGAGGATGCTCATCTTTCGCGGGTTTTTAAAATGACCATTCCGCATAATTTTGTTGAGGGCGATTCGGTTGTGGTGAGCATCTGCTCGTTGTCGGCACCTGTGTATGAGTATTTTTTCGGGCTGTCGAAGCAGTTCAAAACCAATTTCAGCAACACCCAGCCGCCATTCACCAATCCGGTCAGCAATTTGGCAACGGGTAATTCCGAAACCACTCCGCTAGGTTATTTCCAAGCCTCGTCAGTGTTGCGTTTCTCGTTCGTTATAACCAACAGTAAGCGCACTGTTGTTGTTAGGGATTCTGATGCTATTTCAGAAGAAATTCTTTGATTATCTTCTCAAAAAGTGCTTTGGTTTCTTCGGCAGTATGTGCCACTCCGACAGACATTTGAGGGTTGCCGTTCTGGGGACAATACAAAAACGCAGGAATGCTTTGTATGCCGAACGCAGATTTCAGCGAACTTTCTATGTCGGTATTCACTTTGTAGAAATCGATTTTGCCTTTGTATTTCTCGGCCAATTCCTCCAAAATGGGCGATGCAATCTTGCATGGGCGGCACCAGTCGGCATAAAAATCTATTATGCAGGGCTTGTCGCCAAGATAAACCCACTTGTCGGGATTTTTCTCGTAATTCATTATTTTCTCTAGAAAATCAGCCTTTCCCAATTGTTTGACGGCTGTTTCTTGTGCCGATAAGATACCACAGAAGGTTAAAACAAAGGCAAATAGTATTATTCGTTTCATTTTTAGTGATATTTAGTTGTGTTGTAAAGGTAACACATATTTCGTGCCGTTGTATGTGATTGTGAGTTGTTAAGCAAAAAAAATTTGATTATTGCGCATATAAATATACTTTTCGCATAGGATTTTTGACAATCCGTTATTAATGTAAGTATTTTATTTTCAAACTGATAAAATGAAGAAAAACATTGCAGTAGTATGCGGCGGATACTCTAAAGAAAGCGTGATTTCGCTGCGCAGCGCCGAGCAGATTGCATCGGTGATTAGTCCCGACTACAACGCCTACACCGTTTACGTAACCCGCGAGAGTTGGAACGCAAAAATCGGCGAGAACCTTTATCCCATTGACCGTAACGATTTTACGTTCATGCTCGATGGCAAAAAGATTGTTTTCGACGCAGTTTTTATGGCCATCCACGGCACGCCTGGCGAGGACGGAATGCTGCAGTCGTACTTCGACATGCTCAACATTCCCTACACAACGTGCAGCGCTTTCGTTTCGGCTTTGACTTTCAATAAGTTCGCTTGCAAAGTGTTCCTGAAAGAGTATGGCATTCTGACAGCCGACGCCGTTCTGCTGCGCAAGAACCAGCCTTACTCGCTCGACGAGATAAGCAGCCGCTGCGGTTACCCGATGTTTGTGAAGCCCAACAATGGTGGTTCAAGTTTCGGTGTGACGAAAGTTAAGCAACCTGCTGACTTGCAATCTGCTATCGATAAGGCTTTCGCCGAAGACAACGAGATTATCATTGAGCCGTTCATCAAAGGCGGCGAGTTCACTTGTGGAGTGTTCAAAACTGACACAGAGTCGATTGTGTTCCCGCCAACCGAGATTGTCAGCAAAAACGAGTTCTTTGATGTCGAGGCCAAGTACACACCCGGAATGTCGGAAGAGATTACACCAGCCCGCCTTTCGGAAGCCGATTTGAAAGAGTGCCAGTCTCTTACGTCGAAAATATACGACTTGCTCGGTTGCACCGGCGTTGTCCGCATTGACTATCTGCAGAAGGAGGGCCGATTCTACTTTATGGAAATCAACACCGTGCCCGGCATGAGCCGCGAATCGATAATTCCCAAACAAACAGTCGTTTACGGCTTGCCTCTCAACGAGTTGTACCGCAAACAGATTGACGACGCCTTGTCGCGCAAGCGCTAACTTGCAAACCGACATTTGGCAAAATAAAAACCCGTTGCAACAATCGCTGCAACGGGTTTGTTTTATGTCCCGATCGAGTGTTTATTCTTCCTCAGCCTCTTCCTCGCGCTGTATGTGGAATCGCTCTTCCAACTCTTTAAGCATAGCCTCTTTGCGGGCAAGGTCTTCTTGTGTGGCGCGAAGTTCCTCATAACTCTGCTTCAGAACCTCCGACTGTTCGGCCAGCATGTCGGCCTTGTCTTTCGACTCTTCAAGCAGTTTGGCGGTGCTGGCGTTTATCTTCACCATCGATATGGTCGACGAAAGCGCGTCGCTGATTTTCGCCAGGAAATCCACCTTGTAATCTTCTATCTTTGAGAACGATGCCAGTTCGATGACGGCATAAACCGTGTCGTTCATGATGGCCGGCATGAGCAGAACGAATTTCGGATTTGACTCGCCAAGTCCCGAGGTAATTTCCATATAGTTGTCCGGAATCTCGTTCAGGTAGATTGGGGCTCTCTCGTAGGCGCACTGGCCAACAAGTCCTATTCCCACTTCAAACTCTTTTTCGCTGTGCTTGACGCGATTGTAGGCCACAGCACCTTTCAACTCGTATTTCACGTGCTCGGGGTCATCGTCGTTGATGATGAATACACCGCCTTGCACAACACCAATATAATCAGTCAGTTTGCTGATGAATGTGCGGCTCATGGCCTCAAGATTCGATGTTTCCTGACGCAACAAATCGTTGAAGATGGCGATTCCATTGGCAGTCCAGGCTTCTTTTTCCTGTTCGGCAGCCTGTTTCTGCTCGGCGGCTTTCGCTTTTTTCAACTCATCGCGCATGTTGGTTAGAGCCTTGCCAAGTTCGTCATCTTCGCTAGCCATCTGATACTCAAGTTCGAAGTTGTTGTTGGCGATGGCATCGGCAAACAAAGCCGTATTATGCAGATTCACAGCCATATTCTTGAACGAGCGGTAGATGTCGCCAATCTCGTCCTGCTTGTGCTTGGTCTCGCTTTTGCTGGCTGCGAATACCCCGCGCGCCATCTCATCAATCTTTTCGCGAAGTTTGACAATCGGGCGCTGAATGTATTTTTTAGTCGCCACATTGCTGCACATCAAAGCCGCAAAACACAATGGAACTGCCCAAACCAACGACCAAAGTCCATAATAGCCGACCGCGTAGGCGACAATCGTGCAGAACATTGCCGGCAGGAAAATCACTAGTCCAACCTTAAAAACGATGGTCTTTTTGTATATGATGCGTAGAAATGCAATCCCGAAGGGGATAATGCCGAAAATAATTATCAGCGCAAATAGAAGTACTGAGTTCATATGACACAATTTTTAATTGACAAAGGCGCAAAACGCGCCAAAGCACCTTCAAATATATATTGTTTGGCCGTTTAAAACACAATCTGATTGATTTTTATTTTCCGATACACATTTTTGCACTATTTTTGGCTGCGTTTTGGATAATTAATTTTATGAAACACAATGTTTTAGTGTGGGGGTATCTTTCCTCATTCATTTTGTTGCTCGGCTCAATTTTCATGAATCTCGATTTTGTGGCGGGCAAAGTGCTCTTTCTGGTGGGCTTTTTCACCTTCAATCTTGGCTACTTGATACCACTTTTCTTCGTCATTTTCAAAGATAATCAGGAAAACCGCATCGGGCTGATAATAGTTCTGAGCATTCTCGGTTTTTTCATCTTCCTGATGGGTGTCACGTTCTTCATGGTTAGTTGGGGCGGCAATAAGGTTCTCATCTATGTTGGAGGCTCGTTCCTTGTGCTTGCGTCGCTGCTGATGCTGGCCATGCGCCGCCGGTTCTACGAGACCAGTGTCGACTCTTGGTTTCCGATAGTTCTATTCAGCGTTTTCATTGTGATTGGAATGCTTACCAGTCTGGTTCACAGGCCTATTTTGCGGTCGTTCACCATCTCGAACCAGGAAGCGCAGATTCAATTGTCATCGCTTCAGAACCGCAACCGCCATATCTTCGCCGAACTCAACGAACTTTGCTCTGGCGACTCGGTTTTGCTTGAAATCAAGCACAAAGCCGAACTGGTAGCCAGCAAGAGCGACAGCATGATGAGTTTTGTCGATGACCTGAAACGCGACCTGATTGTTTATGTCGAAGGCAAGAAAGTGCTGCAAGACACATCGCTGTTCATCAACCTGGTGCCGGTGCAGTCGAATGTCGAGATTAACTCGGTGCGGCGGTTCATGCTTGGGCGCAAGCGGAAGAAAGCGGCGCTTCTGCATGGCAAAATCGACGACTATCACCGCGAAATGTCGGCTCTGGTGCCGCAGGGCGATTTGTGGCTCGCCGACTTTGTCGACGCTAATCTGAACACCAACGTGCTTCGTCTTAACAAGCGCCGCTACAACCGCGACTGGGAGCGGCAGCACTTCTACAATTTCCCACTGGTGACAGTCATCAGCCAACTTACAACCATGCAACTCAACGTCTGCACGGTTCAAGGTGAGTTGCTAAGTGCCTGCTACAGAGATGCGTTGCGATTGCATCTGCCGGTAGCCGACAGCATTGGTGAAAAATAGCGGCAATTTTTACTAGGTTGTTTGCGCGATTCAAAAAAAAAACATACTTTTGCAGTCCGATAAAAATGATAACAAAACATAAGAAAGGGTATATATTATGGCAATGAAAAGAACATTCCAACCGTCTCAGAGAAAGCGTAGGAATAAACACGGATTCCGTGAGAGAATGGCTACCAAGAATGGCCGTCGTGTATTGGCAGCCCGCCGTGCAAAAGGCAGAAAAAAACTGACTGTTTCTGACGAGAAATTGCACAAGGCATAATAACCGCCTATTAACGATACAATTAAGGCAAATCCTATGGATTTGCTTTTTTTGTGTCCGTATGTATGCAAATACAAAAACGCCGCACACAATATGCATGCGGCGTTTTTATTTAATCTTGTATGACCAAAATCAGGGATTCACCATCGACTGCGGCTGGCCGGTGGCTTCAAGAACGTTCCACCAGAAATCGCTATTAAGGTTGATTTTCTTGCGCTCGGCAACGGCAATCGGAATAGGCACAATGGTGAACTGGTGTTTCCAGTAGCCCACCACAAAGTCGGTCTTGCCGGCCATTGCGGCGTGCACGGCGTTTTGTGCCAGAATATTGCAGAACTTGCTGTCGTTGGCATTGGCCGGTGCGCTGCGGATGATGTAACTCGGGTCGATGTAGCGCAGAGAGTACGGAAATTTCTTGGCCGTAAACTCTTCAACAATCTTGTCGCGCAGGAAAACACCAATGTCGTGTTTCTTAATGTTGCCCGATGCGTCTTTCTCCTGCTCTTTTGCGTCGAAGAAGTTCTGCCCGGCACCTTCGGCCACCACAACCAATGCGTGATGCTTGGCTTCAAGGCGCTTGCGCAGACATTTTAAGAATCCATACGGGCCGTACAGTTCAAAATTCATCTCGGGCACAAGCACAAAATTCACTTCCTGAGTGGAAAGTGCAGCATTGGCGGCAATGAAGCCGGAGTCGCGGCCCATCAGTTTAAGCAAAGCGATGCCGTTGAAGGCGCCTTTAGCCTCGTTGTGGGCAGAGTTGATGATGTCGTTGGCCACCGAGAAAGCCGTCTCGAAACCGAACGAGCGCTCAATGAAACTAATGTCGTTGTCGATAGTCTTTGGAATTCCGGCCACCGATATGCGCAGGCCGCGACGTTCAATCTCTTCGTGAATGGCATGAGCGCCGCGCAGAGTGCCGTCGCCGCCAATGCAGAAGAGTATGTTGATGTTCATAATATCCAGAGTGTCAACAATCTGTCCGACATCTTGGTTGCCGCGTGACGAGCCCAAAATGGTACCGCCTGACTGATGGATGTAGTCGACGAGTTTCGGAGTGAGTTCCACAATCTCGTGGTTGTATTTTGGAACAAGTCCCTCATAACCATATTTGAAGCCGATGATTCGCTTCACATCGTAGCGGTAGTAAAGGTGATTGACAAGGCTTCGGATGACGTTGTTCAAGCCCGGGCACAGACCGCCGCAGGTCACGATGCCAACTTTGGTTTTGGCGGGCTCAAAGAAAAGGGCTTTGCGCGGACCTGCCTTTTCAAGCGTCATAGGCTCTTTTTTGCTCTTTCCGCACTTTTTAAAGTATTCCAGCGAGTTGTCGTACAGAATACGGTCGTTGTCGGTGGTGAAGTCGTAGGCGGTCTTGGCCAGCGTCTGAACCAGGGGCGATTCAACGTTGCCCTTGCCCAACGATTTGACTATAAAATCTTTATTTTCCATATCATCTGATATTTAAAATGTTCAACAAAAATAAAAAAGGCAACTGAAAATCAGAAGCCTTTTGTGATTTTTTGACTGACAGACAATCGATAATTCCTCCGCAGAAGCGCCAAATGGGTGCAGAATGTTAGAAGGAGTCGTTCATCGTCGATGCGCTGTCGTCTTCCGGTTCCGAATCGTCGGCAAGGTTGCTGAAATCGTTGTCGTCCAAATCATCATCCTTGCTGCCGTCGTCGAAAAAGTCATCGTCATCAATATTGCCCGTGTCTTCGTTGTTGATTCGAAGCAGATACATGCGGTCTTCAGTCTCAAACGGCAGACCGCAGCACAGTTGTCCTTCTTTGTTCGTAAACGAGATCAGGTAGGCGTTGAACCCGTCGGGATATGCCGCCTTCACTTGCTCACGCATTTCTTCGCTAATCTTGTCGAAGTCTTTTATCACACGAGGTTTGTTTGTACTGCCCATATAGTGTTGTTTTTCTGTTAATAATTGTGCCGATAACGAATGGTCGCTATCGGCACCAAATATTTACATTTTTTTATTATCTGCAACACTTGCCCGATAATTTTATTTATTGAAGTGGTAAACGAACACAATTGTGCCTTCAAACGCCAATTTTGGGCAGTCTTTTATTTCCATTGTAATGGCGATGCACGCCTTGACAATGCCGCGCAGGTTGGTAACCGACAGCATATCGGCATGCATACGGACAAAACTACCGGAAAGCACAGGCTGGCCGAACTTCAGTTTCTCGATACCATAATTTATCTGCATCTTGAGGTTGCGCACTTCGATAACCTGCTCCCAATGGTATGGCATCAGCGCAATGGTCAGGTAGCCGTGGGCAATGGTGCTGTGGAATGGCGACTCTACCTTGGCGCGCTCAACATCGGTGTGAATCCATTGATGATCGAGGGTTACGTCAGCAAACTGGTTAATCTGCTCCTGAGTGATTTGCTGCCAGTCGGAGGTGCCAATTTCCTTGCCCTCAAGGGCTTTCAGTTCTTCGTAGTTGTTGATAATGTGTTTCATCGCTTAAAAAAGTAATTAGTTCGGCGGTGTGTAAACAAAAAGCGGGCAAATTTGTTGTTTGTGGAAATAAAAAACGTTTTGATTTGATAATGGTATAATTAGGCAGATGGTATAAATTCTTCGGTTTCTTCCCGATTTTGTTTTTACAGTATTATTTTGCGATTGAAAATTGTTAAAAATCAGATGATGACCTTTACTTCCATATACACCACGCCTGCCGAGTTCGACAACCTTCTTCTGTCTTCCAATGGCGAAGTGCTTACCGGTTTGCATTTCGTAAAATCGTACAGCAATGTAAATTCCAACAACGCTCTGCCTGTTTTTCGGGATGTCTGTCGTTGGCTCGATATCTATTTTTCGGGCCGTGAGCCGGATTTCATACCAGATTTTAGGATTGACAACGCGACACCTTTCCGCAAGGATGTCTTGGAAATTGTTCGACAAATTCCTTTCGGCAAAACTTTGACCTATGGCGAAATTGCCGCGCAAATTGCTAAAAAACACAGTGTTGAAAAAATGTCAGCGCAGGCGGTTGGTGGGGCAGTGGGGTGGAATCCGATATGCATTATTGTTCCGTGTCACAGGGTTTTGGGCGCAAATGGCAGTCTTACAGGCTATGGTGGCGGGCTGCAAAACAAAATCGAACTGTTGAAATTGGAACGGATTGAATTCAGACCTTCCGATAATCAATAAAAAAACGCTCTTGAAAAACTCAAGAGCGTTTTTGCATATATGTCTAACAATCAAATCTTACCCAAGGAATGCAATCAGAATACCTGCTGCCACTGCCGAGCCAATCACACCCGATACGTTGCTCGACATACAGTAGTTGAGCACGTGGTTGCGCGGGTCGTATTTCAGTGCAATATCGTTGGCCACACGCGATGCCATTGGCACGGCGCTCAAGCCAGTTGCGCCAATCAGCGGGTTGATTTTCTTCTTCGAGAACAGGTTGAAGAGTTTCACCAGCAGAATGCCGCCGAAGATTGACAAGCCGAAGGCGAAGAATCCGCCAACCACAATGCCTATGGTCTGAAGGTTCAGGAAGGCATCGACAGTCATTGTGGCGCCAACCGACAGGCCCAGGAAGATTGTGGCAGAGTTCATTATGGCGTTCGAAGCGGCGTCGAAAATGCGCGATGTGTTGGCACCAACTTCCTTAATCAGGTTACCGAACATCAGCATACCAACAAGTGGAACGGCGGTCGGAACCAGGATGGCCACAACGGTTGTGGTGGCAATCGGGAAGATGATTTTCAGAGCACGCATATTCTTGAACTCTTTTGCATTCGGATAGAGTTTATCTTGCTCTTTCATATTGATTTTCAACTCTTTTTCAGAGCAAGTGAGTTTCACAACCAACGGAATAATCACCGGCACAAGAGCCATATAAGAGTAGGCTGCAATGGCGATGGGGCCGAGCAAGTGCGGTGCCAGTTTGATGGTGGTGAAGATTGCGGTCGGGCCGTCGGCACCACCGATAATTGCCAATGAACCAGCCTCTTGCATTGTGAATCCGCAGTAACTTGCGATAATCAGCACGGCAAAGATTCCGAACTGTGCGCCTGCGCCGAAGATGGCAAGTTTCAGGTTACGCAGCATCGGACCGAAGTCGGTGAGAGCGCCCACGCCCATAAAGATGATTGGTGGCAGTAATCCGCTCTTAATCAGAGCGTAGTAGATGAAGTTCATAATGCCAAGGTCGTGCGCAATTTCGGGCAGCGACATCTCATAGACATTTTTCGCCATCTCAACGCCATCTTTGGTGTAGTGCACAAGGCCTTCGCCGTCGGCGCCAAGCACGCCCATACCGCCGCCAGGGAAGTTGGCAATCAGCACGCCAAAGGCGATGGGGATGAGCAGCAGCGGCTCGTATTGCTTCTTGATGCCCAGATAGAGCAGCAGAAACGCGAGCGCGTACATTATCAGAAACTGCGGTTCAGCAATAATGTTGCTGATGGCAGTCATATTGTATATTCTCTCAAATATCTCGCTCATAGTCAATTACTTAATTTTCATCAGAACATCGTCCTCAGCCACGCTTGCGCCGCTGGTCAGGCAGATTTCAACAACGATGCCATCGCATTCGGCTGCAATGGCGTTGAAGGTCTTCATTGCCTCAACGTAGCAGACGGTCTGGCCTTTCTTCACGGTGTCGCCAACCTTCACTGCGGTGTCGCCCGACGATTTCACAAGGTAGAATTTGCCTTCGAGCGGCGATGTGAGTTCTTTTGCTCCAGTGGTGTCACCGGCGGCTGCAGGTGCGGCAGCGGCTTGTTGAGCAGGTGCGGCAGAGCCGTTGTTCTCGCCAATCACAACTTTATATTTCTCGCCGTTCACTTCAACAGTAACAGTCTGTGGCAGAGTGATTCCGCCCTTGCCAGCGCATTTTTCGGCTTTTCGTTTTGCAAGGTCGGCCTCGAAATCGGCTTTGGCCTTGCCGCTCTTGTAAGCGCGGTACTGCTGCGGGTGCATAGCCAACTCGAAGAGTTCCTCCTCGTCCTCGCCAAGTTCCCAACCGTTATCCTGCATCTCCTTGCGGAAGGTGTCGAGTTCGTCGGGATATTGGTCTTGCGGATTGCCAGTGAAGAATTCGCGGCCTTGCTCTTTGGCTTTGGCTTCGAGTTCAGGTGCGATTGGGCCAGGCAGTTTACCAGCCTTGCCGAGCAGCATATTCCAGATGTCGTCGGCAATGAGCGACCAGCGTTCCTTGCCCTTCTCCATCTGAATAACGTTCATCAGCGCCATATTCTTCACATACTGGCTGAAAGGCGTAACCAGGCAGGGGTAGCCCATCATCGGCCAAACGTATTTTACCTCGTCGAACAACTTCACAAGCAGTTGGTCTTGAGAGAGTTTCGGTTGATTATTTTTCTCTTTCCATTTGTTCAGGCTTTCCAGATTTGTCTCCAAATCGGTCATCAGCGAGCCCATCATTCCGCCCGGCAGACCCGGTGCAATCAGCAGCGAGTTCATCTGGCGGTTGCGAGCCGGAATGTAGTAGCCCAGGAAGTCGTCCATCATCTCCTGAATCATTGTGCGAACCTCCATATAGGCGTCCATATTGATTTCAGGAACGTCGAACCCAGCGTCTTTCAGCATTGGCTGAACGGCCAGAATATCGGCGTGACCAGTGCCCCACGAGAGCGGCTCCATACCAACATCGACATAGTCGCAGCCAGCCTTGCAGACCTCCAAAATGGTTGCCATTGAGAAGCCCGGCCCTGCGTGTCCGTGGTATTGGATGGTGATTTTCGGATATTTAGCCTTTATGTTTTTCACAATCTCGCCAAGCGATACGGGGCGTGCGATTCCGGCCATATCCTTCAAGCAGATTTCGTCGGCGCCGGCCTCGATAAGTTCGAAAGCGAGTTTTGTATAATATTCAATTGTGTGAAGCGGAGAGAAGGTGATGCAAAGGCAGCACTGCGAAATCATTCCGCCGTCGTGCGCGTAGCCGATTGACGGGATAATGTTGCGGGTGTCGTTCAGGCCGCAGAAGGTGCGGGCAATGTCGGTGCCTTGTTTTTTCTTCACCTTGTAGAACATACGGCGAACGTCAACCGGAACCGGGTTCATACGGATGCCGTTCAGCGCACGGTCGAGCATATGTGTCTGAATACCAGCCTCGTGGAATGGTTTTGTCCACTGGCGTACGGCCTTGTTGGGGTTCTCGCCGTAAAGCAGGTTCACTTGTTCAAAGCCACCGCCGTTGGTCTCAACGCGGTCGAAACAGCCCATTTTGATGATTGCGGGCGCAACTTTTACCAATTGGTCAACCCGCGGCACGTATTTTCCGGCCGACTGCCACATATCGCGGAAGACCAGACTGAATTTTACCTTTTTACTCATATTTTAAATTTTTTCGATTGATTCAACTTTGCCTTTGCCTGCAGTGATGGTGTTCACGGCCGACTCAATGGCTGCTTTGATGTTCGGGGCGACAGCGGCCACTGCGGTTGCGGTCTGCGCCTTTGGTTCTTCTTCGGGGAAGAATCGGTTAACCACGCTGATGAGCAGGTTTCCCATACCTATTATTAATAGAAGCGCGCAGAACACCGTTCCGAGCCCCACCACCAATAATGTCCATACTGAAATTTCCATTTATCGCTATTTTTTAACTCTGTAATCAAAAAACTTACGTTGTTATTAAATCGTAAAATGCTAAAAACCAATTCTTTGGTTAATTTAACATATTTTAAAAACAACCGTGCAAAAATAGTTTTTTTCGCGCACCGTTATTCAAAAAATATGCCATAAGTGCGTTTTTATCGCAGTTTGATTTTTGTCGGCACATAAAAAACTGGAAATAAACGCATTGCATAAACACAACGATACCATTTGCAACAATTTTATCGACAACTTTTCTGTTTTGCAGGGCACAAATCCGATTCAAGGCAATATTGGCTCACAAATGTTCGTTTGGCTTTTGCAGCTTCGATGAAAAAAAAGCATTTCAACGCACCTTTATCAATATAACACCGTTGTTGCCGTAAAAAAATCGGGTGATGCAAGCGAGTAAGAAAATAATTTTTACTTTTGGCCTCTTGTTAAAAATAGTGTTTTGACTTTTCTATGAAACATCATATAGTATTATTGGTTTCGTTGCTGATGTTGGTGTCAGAATTTGCCGACGCCCAGGCTACTCGTTGGAAACGAATGCGTTATGAAGCAGTTGGTGGTATTGGATTGTCAACATTTGTGGGTGAGCTTGGCGGTAGAGACTCTGGTCACGGACACTTCCTTGCCGACTACGATTTTACATCGCAACGCGTTATGGCACAAGTCGGAATGCGCTACAAGATACTCAATCCGCTGGCCGTGAAAGGTACTGTATCATATGCGTGGCTTTCGGGTAGCGATGCGAAAACCGACGAAGCCTACCGTCGCGACCGCAACCTCAGCTTCCGTACCAACTTGTGGGAGTTAGGCGTTCAACTCGAATACTCGATAATTCCGGAACCCATCAACTACAGGTCGCGCCGACGCCGCAAATTCACATTCCGCAGTCTGCTCGACATAAACACTTACGTTTTCGCCGGTGTTTCAGCATTCTATTACAACCCGAAGGCTAAAGATGATGGTC
>JAEEPS010000086.1 GCA_016284875.1 Salinivirgaceae bacterium
CGCATAGCGGATGAGTCCGCCGAACACAGGCGACCGCCACACCCATTTGTTGGTCACCATCACCACGCGCGGCGACAGGGCCAGCATCGACAGTATGTCCATAAACGACTGATGGTTGGCGATGACAACGGCGGGGCGATTGAAAACTGTGCTGTCAACGAGCCGTTTGCTGTACCGCACCTGTCGCGACACAGCAAAAACAAATCGGCACGCCAGGTTCATCAGTCGGCAGATGAGCCGCCGCTTCCATATCCGCCTGACGGGCACCAAATACATCACGAAAGTGAGCAGCCGCAACACAATGCAACTCAGCACAAAGGCGCCGAAGCCGATGAAGGTCAGCAGCACGTCGGCCACGGTGTACGGCATATTGCCCTTTGCGGCGGGGTTGGCTATGAAGAAGTTGAAGATGATGGGCTGAATGGTGAAGGCCACAAGCACCACAGCCAGCATTCCGAACACCGAAAGCAGCGAAATGGACTGAAGCGCAGGATGTTGCGCGAACACCAGCGCGCCCATTCCCACCACAATGGTGAATGCAGAGCAGAAAATGGCTGTTTTGTGCGAGTCAAGTGTCTGACGGCCAGTGCGATACTTGCTCTGAAGCCCGTCCATTATGAATATGCTGAAATCGTCGCCAATGCCGAATATGAAGGTCGAAATAATGATGTTGATGATGTTGAACTCGATACCGAACAGTCCCATCATTCCCAAAATGATGAACCAACTGATGAGCATCGGCAGAAAACTCATCAGCGTGAGTTCGAGCCGACCGAACGAGATGAGTAACGCAAAGAAAATCAGGAACGAAGATGTGAACAGAATCCAATTGAAGTCGTCGTTCACAGCGTCAATCCATTGGCCAGTGAAGAAGGCACGGTCGAAAATCACCATATCGCGGCTGTCGCTCATCAGGCTGTAAACCTGCTGTTTGCAAGTGTCGGCCAAGCGCACTTGCGTGATGAGCATCTTTGAGTTGTCTGACGGCACCTGCCATTCCTGCATCAGCGTTCCGAACGGACCATCGGTGCGGCTCAGGTCGACGGGCTCGAAATCGCCGTCGAACCATCGGTGGAAACTGCTGAAGGCGCTGGCTTTGAAGTGATAACGCTCGGCTTCGCTCTGCAGCGATTCGTTCAGAATCTGGCGGCGTTCCGTTGTCCAGAAATCGCGCCACAGCGCAATGCGCCGCCGTTGCTCGCTGGGGCTCACCACAAATCGGCTGGCCGATGCGTAGTCGCGAATCAGCCCCGCCTGCCGCAGGCTGTCGAGTCGGGCGTTGATGCGGTTGTAGACGGTCAGCACCGAATCGTCGGTGGGGGCCACGCTCACAAACATCACCGTCTTCTCATCGCCGTCGTAGTACGATTCCAACTTCTCACGGGCCGCCTTCAGGTGCTCGGGCTCGTAGTACATATCCATCAGGCTGCTGTTGAAGCGCACGTGGCCCGCGGTGAAGCAACTCACCACAATCACAACCAGCAGCGCGCCCACCAGCCAGCGGTTCCGCTCGTAGTGGTAGGCGTTGATTTTTTCGATGAGCCGCAGCATCCGTCCGCGTTTCACATCGGCCTGACCTTTAAGGAAATGCGGAAGAAAAATCAGACAGAAAAGCGTGGTTCCGATGAGCGTGAGCGATGCAAAAAGACCGAAATCGCGCAGCAGCGCCGACGATGTGAAAACCAGCGCAAAAAAGGCGCCGATGGTGGTGAAACTTCCCACTGTGAGCGGGTAGGCCAGTTCGTCGATGAGTTGCTCGACGGTGCGCACGTGGTTCTGGTGCGCCAGCATATGGATTGAGTAACTCAACGCAATGCCGATGACCGCCGCGCCCGCCCCGATGGCTATCGACGAGATTTCGCCTTTCAGCAGAGCGATGAGCGCCAGTGCGAAAAGGCAGCCGAAAAGTGCGGGAACGATTATCAGCGGAACGGTTCGTTTGCGTTTGAAAATGAGCGAGATGAACACCACAATCACAATTAGCGCCACGATTGAAGTCAGCGCCGTGTCGTTCTTGATTTGCCGCGCGTTGTAGACGCTCACCGACGCCCCACCGAAATACTCGGTTTTGACGCCCGTGTGCATCTTGTTCATTTTGTTGATGTTATCTTCGATGATGGTTACAAGTCCTTCGTTCTCACCGATGCGCCCCATATTGTATTTTGGCGTCAGCACCATCATCAAGGTCGATGTGTCGGCGGTGAACAGGTAACTGTCAACCACCACGTTGTCCGATTCTATCTCGAAATCTTGCAGATTCTCAAGTGTTTGCAGACCCATTCCCATCGGGTCGCGCAAGATGAACTGCCGCGAGCCCACGCCGATGGGCGACACCAGGTTCTGGTAGTTCTGGCGCATCCGACTGGCAATGCCGTCGCGGGTGATGATGGTGTCGAGTCGCACGTAATCGCTGTCAGTCAGGAAGATGGGTAGATGCGCATAGACGAAATCGCTTACGCCGCCAATCATCTGGTTGTCGATGCGCAGCAGAATGCCGTTCAGGTAGTCGGCGGCTTCGGTCTGCAGAATTTGCTCAAGTTCTTCGGCTGCTTGAATCAGACTGTCGGCAGGCTCGTCCGCACGCGGTGAGAAGAGTACCACAATCTTATCCTTAACGTTCAGATTCTGAAATACTTCGGCAGTCTTGTCGTTGTCGCCCGCCGCAGGAAAAAAGTCGGTTACGTTCTGCCTGAAACTGATTCGCGACACAGCCACGGCCATCAGCGCAACACTGACCGCCAAAAAACTGTAGAACAGCACTTTGCGGTGCTCGAAAAAGTGATAGAGACCTATGAATATTTTGCTCATTGCTTGTGTGCCCCGTTTGGGAAAATCTTCAAAAGAATTTTCGGCAAATGTAACCAATTAGGTATGATAAGCGAATTGTTTGTGGGGGGGGAAATCTTTTTATTGTTTTTCATCCAATTCATCAATCAAATAACTGTAAACATAACCTGATGATTGAAAGTAAAGTCCTGTTTTAGGGTCATTCAGTTTCTCGAAAAGGCGCGAAGTGTAAACTGCATCGAATGCTTCTTGCAATTCAAGGTTGCGTTCGTCCATTAGTCGGGCTATCATATCCTTGACGATTTCCTCTTTCATATTTTGAAATTCGGCTTGCGTGACGTTCATAGTTTGATGAGTTTGTCAACAGCCTGCTGCGTGCAGAAGGCATATTGGAAGGTGATACCTTTTATGTACTGAATTCGTCGAAGAAATTCGTCGAAAGTGATGTAGCCTTGTTTGAAACGTGTGATTTGCGCACCTATGCGGTCATTTGCTATCGGGCCATAAACTATGTCGAAATCGTGAAGCGTCAGACCGTTAGGTTCTGTTCGATGGTCGTATACAAAATGCGCCCACTCTACGGTGTAATCATCAAAACGCTTGCAACGTAACTGCTGAAAGAGCGCATCGTCAAATTCATAGGCATTGATGACAGGAGCAGCGTCTTCGATGTCGGCTTTGAATTGGGCCATCTCCATTGCCTGCTCAAAATCGACAGAGAGATAGAAGGCTCGGCCAAAATCTTTGTTGGGCTTCGATTTTGAAAGTTCGATGTGTTGAATGTCGGTGGTGGAGCCGTGGTAGAGTTTCATAAAATTCCCCCTTTCCGTTGGCAATACGATTGCAGAGTCTCGATGTTTTCACTGACCGAGAGAGTATGCATTATGCCGTAGTGCTTATCGCACAAAGCAAGTGCTCCATACTGATTCAGATAACGGTAGGCTTGCGCTTCTGACACTTTGTTGCGGGCAGCAAATTCCGCCACAAGCAGAACGATATACTCTATTTTGTCAATTACGGCTGTTGACATATCTCGTTGTGTTTTATGTGTTTTGCACAATGCTCTATCGCATAGGTCGACAATTTGTCGGCTAAAAAACAACTGCAAGATTGTAATTTTTTTTCAATTATAACGCTTTAAGCGAAACAGCACCAGATTACTTCGCCATCTTCTTCCTTCTGAACACCGTCAGCAGCCCCAGCGCAACCGCGCCCACAACCACACTGCACAGGGCCGCAAACACAATGCTTCCGACAATGTACGGCAGCAGCGAGTGCTTGACGCTTTCGAGCGTGATGTTGCTTAAAGTCAACTCTATAGGCACTTGCAGAACCTTGCAACCAGTGTAGTAACTGCCGTAAATCAGGAACGGCAGCATTGGCGGAATACTGATATTCGATGCTACAAGTGTCAGTATCTTATTGAGTTTCAATAAATGGGCAATGGCAAAAGCAACAATCATCTGATAGCCCCAAATTGGAATGATGCCCATAAAAATGCCCAGCATTATGGCTGCCGTCAGCCGTGCGTTTGAGTCGGGCGAGTGGGTTATGTTGTTGTCGATGAAGCGTTTGATGTTCTCGCGCGTGAATTTTCGGCAGAAGTTGCGCGGATAAATCCACAGCAAGGCAATCAGCACCAGAATGGTGTTCAATATGCTGATGCGTGTGAAGTCGCGGCCAGGGCGGAAGTGCGAAACGCGCTCACCTTCAGGCGGATAATAGACGTGCACGGGAATATTCCTGACTGCAATGCCGCCCCACGACGCAAAAACCAGCGCTTCCAACTCAAACTCGTATTTGGCTGTGTAGTAGCGTTTTTCAACATTCATCAGTTGAATCGGGTAGAGCCTGTAGCCCGATTGCGTGTCGGGCAAGTTGACGCCCGTTTCCAAACGGAACCAGAAATTCGAGAATTTGTTGGCGAAGGTGTTTTTGCCAGGCATATTGTCGGCCTGAATGTTACGCGAGCCAACAAGCAGATTGTCAGGCGTCTGCTCAATCTCGTTGACAAATGTCGGGATGTCCGACGCAAAGTGCTGCCCGTCGCTGTCGATGGTGATGGCATAGCGGAACCCCGCCGCTTTGGCACGGCACAGGCCGTTTTTCAAGGCCGTTCCCTTGCCGCTGTTGCGTTCGTGAGTCAGAATCTCAATGCTATCTATCTTGCTTAAAATCTGCGCAGTGTCATCAGTCGAGCCATCGTTGACAACAATAATGTGGTTGGCGTATTGTTTCACATCGGCCACAACCTGCCCAATGGTCTTGCAGTTATTGTAAGTTGGGATGACAACCACAATTCCGAGCCTGTCGAGCGCCGCGCGCCAGTCGATATTGTTTTCACTCTGATTCATTGCGGGCAAAGGTAATTATTTTTGGGTGTTAGGAATTGGGGATAATATTTACATTTGTGATGCGTCAGTTGTTTGCCGTGCGAAAGCATTATGGCTGTCAACTCGCTTGAAAAACAAATAGATAATGATTGTAAAAGATTCTAAAATTCAGTTTAAAACGCCTGCCGAAATCAAGGCTTTTCAGGAAGCACGGCTCGCCGAAGCGTTAGCCTACTTGCAGGCGCACTCGAAATTCTACCAACGGATGTTCGCCGATAACCATATCGACATCAGCAAGATACGCACCATTGAAGACTTGCGGCAGATTCCCGTAACCACCAAAACCGACCTTCAACTGCACAACGATGAGTTCCTGTGCGTTGACAAGGCCGATGTCATCGACTATGTAACCACTTCAGGCACAATGGGTAACCCCGTAACTTTCGCCTTGACAAATAACGACCTCGACCGTCTGGCTTACAACGAGTATCTGTCGTTCACTACGGCTGGGCTCACCCGCAACGACATTATGCAGGAAATGGTCACCATCGACCGCCGTTTTATGGCTGGCCTGGCTTACTTCCTTGGCTGCCGTGAAGTTGGAATGGGCGTTTCGCGCGTTGGCAACGGAATTCCCGAACTGCAGTGGGACACCATCAACCGCATTCACCCGACGTGCTGTATGTGCGTGCCTTCGTTCCTGGTAAAACTGGCCGATTTTGCCGAGAAAAACGGCATCGACCATCATAAATCGAGCCTGAAAAAGTGCATTTGCATTGGCGAAGCGCTATACAAACCCGATGGAACCTACACCACACTCGGCCAGCGCATCAACGAGAAGTGGCCCGAACTGAAACTGCACACCACGTACGCATCAACCGAGATGCAGTCGTCGTTCACCGACTGCGACCAGTACAATGGCGGACACGTGCAGCCCGAACTCATCATTGTTGAGTTCCTCGATGAGAACAACCAACCAGTGGCCGACGACGAGCCAGGTGAGGTCACCATCACATCGCTTGGCGTTGAAGGTATGCCGCTGTTGCGATTCAAGACGGGCGATGTTTGCTACCACTACAACGAGCCGTGCAAATGCGGCCGCAACACAATGCGCCTGAGTTCGGTAATTGGGCGCAAGGGACAGATGATAAAATACAAAGGCACAACACTTTATCCGCCCGCATTGTTCGACATCTTGGACGGTATTCACGATGTGAAGAACTACGTGGTTGAAGTGTTCACCAACGAACTTGGCACCGATGACATCAAGGTGCGCATTGGCTCAACGCGTTCCGACGACGCTTACGCGAAGGAAATCAAGGATATTTTCCGCTCGAAGGTGCGTGTGGCGCCGTCCATCAGTTTCGAGTCGCCAGAGTACATCAACAAACTGCTCTACCCCGAAATGAGCCGCAAACCCGTGAAGTTCTATGATTTACGGTGAGTTTTAAGTTATAAGTTTTTGAAGTTTTAAGTTTTAGGAGTTTTAAGTTATAAGTTTTTAGGCATAAGTGGGGACGTCACATTGTGGCGTCCGCAAACGTAGGGACACACTGTGTGTGTCCGAAACAATGTAGGGACGTGGCGCGCCGCGTCCGAATAAAAAATTCGTTTAATCTGTTTAATTTGGTGATATGAAAAAGATTCTGTTCTCGTTAGCATTGGCAGCCATTTGTTTTTCGGCTGCAGCACAAAAGAAATCAAGTCCGCTGGCTGGTTTGGGCAGCATGACTTTCTATGGCATTGATTTCTCGCGGGGCCGTGTTTATGGTGCGGCTGATGAGCCCGAAAAGTTGCGCAAAGCGTTCGGCGACATCAATATGCTGTTCATTATGGAGCCAGAGAAATACGATGTGGCCAAGTTTGTTGGCAAGCCGATGAACGACATTCGCATCGACGCTGTCACCAATATGAACGACACCATCCCGTTGGATTCCATCAAGACGGTGGTGAAAGGGCACACAATTGGCGATTCGGCTATTGTGCAGACTGTTAAGGATTTGTGCATTGTGAGTTACAACCACGGAATGGGTCTGGTGATGATTATGGAAACTCTCGACAAGCCTGCCGAACTGGGCACTTTTGTGTTTGTTTTGTTCGATATCGACACCCGTAACGTAATAAGTCACTGGAAGTTAAGCGGCGAGCCTGGCGGTTTCGGGCTGCGCAACTATTGGGCTCACTCGGTTTACGAG
This sequence comes from Salinivirgaceae bacterium, assembly GCA_016284875.1. Lineage (GTDB taxonomy): Bacteria > Bacteroidota > Bacteroidia > Bacteroidales > SZUA-534 > RUG13583. The sequence goes on from JAEEPS010000086.1 coordinate 7,316, forward strand.
GCGCTTGAAAAGGTGAAGACTTACAAGGAGTAGGATGCAGTATACGTGTGGCTTTATGCAAAATGAAAAGGAGCAAACTTATTACACTAATCGTATTATTGATTATTTCAACAACGGGGTTTTCGATAGAAAACAGTCCGATTAATGATACATTGTTATATTTTGAATTTGATATTCGAAGTAATACCAACAACCCTATAGTTGTTAGTGGGTTAAGCAAAAATTTTGATTACTCTAAACTTTCAAAAGCGAGTTTAGATGGTTTTATTGCAAGTTTTTATAAACAAGGTCATTTCGTGCCGAGTTTTCTTGTTTATGATGAAGTAATTAATGAATGTGCCAAAATAACTGGTGACAGTACCTTGATAAGGTATGTTGGGCAAGGTCAAAAGTTAATGAATTTGATTGCGGGAAACGGACAAGAAATAGAGATTGTTTTAGAAACAGGAGAAACTGTTTTTGTAAAAATCACTGAAATATCTGGCACTTTTTTACATTTTAGTAAAGGCAATATTAAATTTCCTTCTCTGTCAAATGAGCCTTCTTTAGATGGGATTGAAGAAATTCTAAACATTTATGTACCAGTCGAGATAACATCTTATAAAAAACTATCGCGTAAATGTGTTAAAGAAATGTTTATGTCTGAATAATTCGGTTTACGAACCGCTTGAAAACGTGAAGACTTACAAGGAGTAAAAAATCGCTACACTTCTAGCGCGGCTTCTATTTCCCTTATTAATCCGGGAATAGTTGTATGGTCCATTATAAAATCGAATTCCAACTTCCCAGTAAACATTGGGTTAATCAATTTTGAATGGACTTTTATTTGCCCATCCCCTTGTAAATCGATTTGCATAATGAAGCGTTCCTCTAATGGATTGAAAGCGACAAAAGATTTCCATTCTTTGTTGTATATCTTTTGAAGGCATTTTTTCATATTCAAAAAATCAAACTCTTCAGCATCCAAAGAGGTTTGAGCTTTGAAAAATTCAAAATCAATATACAAGTCAAAAACAACTCTTTTTAAATCATCATCAAACATCAATTTGATATTATCGAACTTAATAATATCAGTGCCTTGATTGTTTTTAAATGATATTTTCTTTGGCATTATCGTTTGATTTATAGAATATTAACTATTGTTGCCAATTTTAGTGAGTATTTTGCGAGTCGCAAAAATGTAACAAAACAGAGTCTCAATGTCTTTTGCTCTGTATATTAATATTTTAACTCGCTAAAACTTATAAGTAAACGCAACACCGAACAACTGTCCGTTGTTGGCCAGGAAGTTGAATTTGTCAGAGGTGCGCTTGTCGGATTCGATTTTTGTCCACAAGTAGTTGACGCTCAGTACATCGGAGAAAACATCAAGGTCCCAGCGGTCGTTGATTTCGTAGGTGACTAACGGCAGCAGTTGCAGGTTGATGGTGTGCTCATCGTCGGCAAAACCGAACAACGACGAGGCCTCGAGCCCGAAATAGAACTTACCGACATTGGCAAAGGTGTAGTTGGCATACGGCCCCACAGCCCAAACCGACTCTTTTTCAGTGCGCTCTTCGCCCACTGACTGGGTGGTTTTGCTGTGCGAATACTCGAACATGGCGCCAAACTCCCAGTCGCCAAACACGTAGCCCACCGACGGGCAAACCTCGAAACCAGCAGTCTTCCACAGGTCGTCGCCGTCAATCTTCTCGGTGGATGATGACAAACTGAGGCTTCCGCTAACCACAAACTGAGCGTTGGCCTGCATGGTCAGCACCATAATGGCTGCGGCAAAAATTGTTGATGCAAAAAACAGGTTCTTCATTTGTTCAATTTTTTATTGCTAACCGATTCTATCAGATTAAAACCGAAAAAAATATCTGTTAAAATCGGGTTGAATCGGTTAGAGCGAATTTCCTAACTCTTAACTTCTGCCCCTTTCTTCGGGAAAAGTAGCGAGAGCACAATGCTCAGCGTGATGATTCCCAGAATGACGTAGAGCGAGTGCACCGAACTGAAGCCAATCTCGTCGAGCCAGTGGTGCAGCAGCAGTTTGGCGCCCACAAAGAGCAGCAGCACAGCAACGCCCTGCTTCAGGTAGCAGAACTTGTCCACTGCGCCCGCAAGCATAAAGAACATCGACCGCAGTCCGATGATGGCGAAAATGTTCGAGAAGAACACCACATAAGGATCGCAAGTAACTGAGAATATGGCAGGTATGCTGTCGAAAGCAAAAATCAGGTCGGTGAACTCAATGGTTATCACCACAATGAGCAGCGGTGTGATGTAGAGTTTGTGCTTGCGGTCGCGGATGAAGAAACGGCCGTTGACATAGCGCGGATAGACGCTGAAATGCTTCGACAGGAACTTCACCAACTTATGGTCGCGCGGGTCGGCGTTGGTATTGTCCTCTTCTTTCTTGAAGAACATTTTCACGCCCATGTAAGCCAGATAGACGCCGAAAACAAGCAGAATCCAGTTGAACTTCTGAATGAGCGTTGAGCCCAGGAAGATGAATGTGAACCGCAGGACGATGGCGCCCATAATTCCCCAGAAAAGCACAGATTTGTAATCTTTCTTGCGCACTCCGAAGCCCGTGAGCAGCATCAGCATCACAAAAAGGTTGTCGATGGAGAGCGTCTCCTCAATCAGGTATCCCGAAAGGAAATCGATTGACATGCTGTGCTGATACTGACTGATGGCCGACTCGATGGTGAGTCCGTTGGCCATAGCCTGCTCGAGCGGCAACCCGTCGTACTTGAAACTCAGGCCGTATTTCTGCGTCACGTGCAGCAGTTCGTCGAACGAGTCGATGCCGTGGACCAGATGGCCGTCGAACCTGAGAAACAGGAAGAATCCGAGCGCCAGCGTCACCCACACCACCGTCCACACCGAAGCCTCTTTGATGCTTACCACGTGGTGTCCGCGCCCTACGCACAGAAGGTCGAACATCAGCACACCCATTATAAAGGCTATGAATATCAGCAGAAAAATGTTGTCCATAATTTGAAATTGTGTTTTTAAAAGTGCCGCAAGTTTAAGAAAAATTTAGCGAATCGGCTAATGAAAGAATCTATACACACATATCTTCCATTTATTTAATTTGTTAAATCAGTGATAAGTAAAAAACTAGTTGTACAAGGAAATTTTCTTTCTTTGTAAAGAAAATCTATTCTGATGAGAACAATAACGATTGCTATCCTTTTACTCTATTTTTTAATATCTCTATAGGCAAAATAAGACTTAGCCAAAATCCACTGATCCAGTTAATATCTCAATAGGCAAAATAAAACGGCAACTATGAAAAAATATAGATTCATTCTCATACCTATTCTGTTCATACCTATCTTTTTTTTATGGGATTATGCATTAACTCACCATTGTTTTAATGTATATTACTATATAAATCAGAATCTTATAAGGACTGATGAAAAGATCGTGGAGAAACTAAGTTCAATCAGTGATTATAAATTACTTTATAAAAGTCATAACGATTGGTCAAGTTATAAAGTTGAATTGAGCCAAAATCAAAAGGCGAATTTTTTAACAGAATATGATTCTACAGAAAATGCCACTATAATAGTTTTCGGCGGATATTCTCTATCGAAAAACGAAGAAATTCACGTATATGATTGTTATATATGGAATTTTTGGAAAACTTATGAGCGGCAGTATCTTTTTGAGAAGAACATTCTTGATAAAATAGGGTTGGAATACAAAAAGGATTTGAGCAATACGATAGATTATTGGGGGCAGTTTATATTCAATAGTCAATGGTTTATTTATCTAATAATCATATTCTTCCCGTCAATATCAAAATTGTTTGGTAAAATCAAGCAAATGGTTTCTCAAAAAAAGCAATGACAGACACAACTATTACACCAACGGAATGAAGAAACTTGCTTTGTCATATTTGGTTTTTCTGATTGTAATTAGTTTCTCATACGACGCCAACGGCAACCAAACCTCAGCGCCCAACGGCCTCACCATCACCTACAACTCTATAAACCAGCCGCAGCAAGTGAAGAGCGGCAGCACCGTTAAGCACAAGTTCGCCTATCTTGTCGATGGTCGCAAATTGCACTTTATAAGCGACCCGGCCAACGACGGTGGACTTGCCTACATTGGTTCCTCGGTATTCAAAATATACCGCGGCAAATACGATGGTTTTGAAAGCACAAGTTTCAGTGCCGGGCGCATTGTGCGCAGTGGCAGCAGTTACGCTGTTCAGTACCACATCACCGACCACCTCGGCTCAGTGCGCATGGTACTCAACCAAAGTATGACTGTTATTGAGCAGAATGATTACTACCCATTCGGTATGCGGCGTTCTATTTCTTCTTCTACCACTAATCGTTATCATTATAATGGCAAAGAGGATATTTCTGCCACAGCCACATCTGACTACGGCGCACGCCAGTACTCGGCTGAGTTCTGCCAGTGGATGCAGGTGGATCCGTTGGCGGAGAAATACTATTCAAACTCGCCGTATGGCTTGTGTGTGGGGAATCCGATAGGGAATGTGGATTTGGATGGTAGAGATTGGATTAAGGCTGTGTATAATGGAGAAGCATTCTACTATTACGATGCAAATGTTCATTCTGACGATGATGTTAAAAGACTCTACTATAATAGTGATAATAAAGAAGTAAGGAATTACTATTATATAGAATACGTTGGAGAAACAGGTTCATACTGTTCTGAAGCTGATGGCGCATTTGAATTCTATTCCGACGGAACATACTCTCGTAATGGTACTAAGCAAAGTTCCGAATATTCAAATGATGGAAGCTTGCATGTTGGAAGTTCAGAAAATACAAAACCACATGGTGGCAAACCAAATAATAATTGGTATGGCAACTACTTGGGACCTAACAACCCACACGTCAATTCTGATCCAAGCAGTCCATATTCTTACGCCATTCCACCAATTGACGATCTTGATTATGCTGCATTCCAGCATGATAAAGGATATGATCTGCATGGTGCCGCAGGAAGATTGGATGCTATTACAAATCTAAATGTAGTAAATTCCGACTGGAATTTGGCATATAGTTGTTTTAATATCTCAGATGACGGATCTTCAAGAAAGCGATCTTGGGCAAAAAAGACTGGAATAGCATTTTTTTCTATTGCCTTAGATAAGGAACGCGTGAGATGGACCAGACAACTTTTGAAACCAAAAAAATAAAGCGATTGGAAACTGGATTTTGTTCGATTTATAGATTATAAAATCCAATCATAATCACCTTATAAATAGATGTTTAAAACAGTTAGAAGGATGAAACGACATATAATATTTAGTTGCATTTTATTGTCATATGTTTTTTTGTCAAATTTCTTATGGTTATTACTACCTAGACATAATCCATATATAAATGTACAATATGAGGTTGAAATGGATAGCGTAAGTTTGAATCAAATGTTCTATAATTTGGCAAATGTGAAATTTGAATCTGTTTTAAAAGAAAAAAAAGACACTTTTTGGGAGGATCTTGAACCACAAAAAGAAAAAGGAAATTTTAAATTTTGGGTAAATCATAATAAAATAGAAATTTATTCGTGCGTAAGAAACAATGGAGTTGTATGGCTGACAAATGTAGAATATACGGAACCGAATTGCAGGTCTTTTTGGGAATTTTTATTCAGCGATGGCTATTACCAACACGATTACATAGTATGGCGAGCCTTTGAGAAAGAAGTTTTAGACGAACTTGATTTAAAATACAAAAAAAAATGGGTACATCTGCTACACACTTGGTATGCTGAATGGTTTTTCAGGAACCAGCTGTATATAATGGGCTTGGCTATACTCATATATTTATTGTGTTCTATAATCAGAAATAAAAGGCAAAAAAAGGGATATGGAAATTTAGTTTTCTTATTCTGTTTGGGAACGATTGTCTTTTGGTCTGATATTTTACATAGGGTTGTGACTTATCCTTCACGTGATGATTGCTGGGGAGAGGTATGCTACGAGGTGGAAATGGACAGCGCCAAACTTGTCCCCATTTTTCACAAGTTGGCGAGCGACCGATATGAACTATTATTTTACGAAGGTCAACTATGGAAATCCCATATTCAATTATGGAATCCTGATAGAAAAGACAAATATTCATTTATTCCTTTAGACGATACTACATTATGGGTCAGTGCTGATATACATAACAAAGATGAGGCAGTCGGTGTATCAGAAATATATTTAAGTGGCGGAGAATTAATCGTCGGAAATCATTTTGCAATATGTAGCACCTTCGAAAAAGAAGTCTTAGACGAACTCAGTTTGAATTACAAAAAACATTTGGGTGCTATTGTATGCAATTGGTATCCTAGATGGTTTTTTCATAACCAATTGTATATCATAGGTATATCAGTTTTTGTCTATGTTTTGTGTTTGGTATTCAGAAAAAGAAAACAAACGAAAAGAGATTTAACTCTCCAATGAAAAATCTTATTCCAACAATATTGCTTTTGACCATGACGATGGCTGTGTGTGATGCGCAGACTATAACAAACACCAAGAACAGCATTGTTACCACGACACCAACCCAAAAATTGACATCAGCAAGCTCCGCCACTACAAGCAACTCCATTGTTCAGGTTGATTATTTCGACGGTCTGGGGCGCCCTGTGCAGAGCGTGCTGGTTAACGGGGCTCCGAATGGTGCCGATTTGGTCACAACACAAGTATATAACAACTATGGACTAGTTACCGAGGACTGGCTGCCGGCTCCTGCAACAGGCAACAACGGTGCGTTCTTAACCTTGAATACTTTCAAATCCAAATCAAATTCCGCCCATAATGACAACCGTGCCTACAACGAGACCCAATACGAACCTTCACCTTTGGCGCGGCCAACTGCCGTTTATTCTCCCGGAAAGGAGATGACCTCGCATCCGACCACCATAAAATACGCCACCAACCGTAATATGAGTGTAAAGAAATATGCAATGTCGGGCGATAAGATTGTGAGCAACGGCTATTACGCCGATGGTTCTCTGTTTGTGCAGATTGAGGCCGACCAAGATGGCTGCACCACCTATACTTTCACTGACAAAATGGGCAATGTGGTTTTAGTGCGCCGCAATGATGGCTCAAATAATTACGACACATACTACGTCTATAGCAACTATGACAGTTATATCAGACAGTACTACCACACAAAGCTTCGAGCCGTTATGCCGCCAGGATGCAATGAAAAAAAATATGAAAACGCCGCTTATATATATGAGTATGACAACAAATACCGATGCACATCAAAAAAAATACCTGGCGCCGAGAAGGAAATATACATTTACGACAATGCCAACCGAATAACTTTTTCGCAAGACGGCGAGCAGTTAAAGCGCGGCGTTTATACATATTACGTTTATGACCAATTCAGTCGCATTACCGCACAAGGTGAATGTCCCGATACCACAGGAAGCAACAAAACTGAGCTTATCAAGAACTACTATGATGACTATAATTTTATGGCCAATCCTAAATTCAGTGGTATGTCGAGAGGCTCGGCAAATACCGCAAAAGGCCTTAAAACCGGAGCCATAATCAGCGTTCTGGGTTCTTCCTCGGGCGTGCAATGCGAGGTTTACTCTTACGACTACCGCGGCCGGTTGGTGAAAACAATGGTGAAGGATGTGTATGGGATGGTGACAACATACACAACAACATATAATTTCTGCAATCAGGTTACCGAACAGAAAGAAGAATACAAGGCTCAGGGAATTACAAAAACAACCACCAACACCTACGATACCCAAGGCCGGCAGACAAAGGAGTACACAACTGTGGCTGTTTCCAACACCACCAAAGCCACAGCACAGGTTGAGTTTACTTACAACCCGGTTGGCAGGCTCAGCTCAAAGAAAATAGGCACAACTAGCATAAGTTATCTGTATAACACGCAAGGGCAATTACTTTCTGCAACAAGTACACCTTTTACCGAAAAACTCTATTACAACAACCACCCGGACTCTCGAACCAAGAAATATTTCAACGGCAACATCTCGGCAATTTACTGGAAGCACAGCAATCTTTCGGCAAACACCGCCCTTTATGAGTATGACAAACTGAACCGTCTGGTGAACAACACTATGCTATCAGGAGCGACATACACAGAGACAGGCTTCTCTTACAACGACAGGGGCGGCATTATGGGCTTCACACGAATGAACAACGGCCAGCCCACCAAATACACCTTAGCATACTCGGCCGACAACCATCTGACAACTGCACAAACCGACAAAGGCCTGTTCCGGAGTTTCTCATACGACGCCAACGGCAACCAAACCTCAGCGCCCAACGGCCTC
>JAEEPS010000087.1 GCA_016284875.1 Salinivirgaceae bacterium
TCTCAATTCTTGTGCGCACACGTACCGCGCCGCCGCGCTGACCATCGTTGTATTTTGAGACATCAATAAGTCCGCCTGTCGGGAAATCGGGATAAATCTCGAACGGCTTGCCCTGCAGGTAGAGAATGCTTGCATCGATGAGTTCGTTGAAGTTGTGCGGCAGAATTTTCGACGCCAGACCAACGGCAATTCCCTCAACGCCTTGCGCAAGCAGTAGCGGGAATTTGACGGGAAGCGCCACAGGCTCGCGGTTGCGGCCGTCGTACGAGAGTTGCCACTCGGTGATTTTGGGCGAGAAAACAACGTCGAGAGCAAATTTTGAAAGGCGTGCCTCAATGTAACGTGGTGCGGCCGCGCCGTCGCCAGTGAAAATGTTGCCCCAGTTTCCCTGACAGTCGATAAGCAGGTCTTTCTGCCCAAGCCCGACAAGCGCAGTGTAGATACTCGAGTCGCCGTGCGGGTGGAACTGCATTGTCTGTCCCACAATGTTGGCCACCTTGTTGTAACGCCCGTCGTCGATGCGCTTCATAGCGTGCAAAACACGGCGCTGCACGGGTTTCAGACCATCGTCGATATGCGGAACGGCGCGGTCCAGAATCACGTACGAAGCGTAATCAAGAAACCAGTTCTGATACATACCCGTAACGCTCGAGATGTCGGTCAGGTCGTTGGCAAGTCCGCTGAACGGCTTCACGTCCTCAACATCGAAAACTTCCTCGCCTTCGACATCCTCGGGCTGATTCTCGTCGCTGTTAAATTCTTCTGAATCAATTTCTTCCGAAGCCGATTCCTGATTCTCGTTCAGTTCGTCGTTTTCAGAATCCATTGGTGTCTTGTCGTCAAATTCGTCTGACATATTCTATGCTTATTATTTTTCCTCTTCAACCAAATCCTCTTCAATTCGCAGATTATCAATGATAAACTGTTGGCGCTGCGGTGTGTTTTTGCCCATATAGTACGAGAGCAAGTTTGCTATGCTGTCGCCCTTCTTCACGTTCACTGCATCGAGCCGTATGTCTTTGCCAATGAAGAATTTAAACTCATCGGCCGAAATCTCGCCCAAACCTTTGAATCGTGTTATCTCTGCCGTCGAGCCAATCTCTTTGGCCGCTGCATCGCGCTCAGCCTCGCTGTAGCAGTATTTCGTCACCTTCTTGTTGCGCACGCGGAAAAGCGGCGTCTGCAAAATATAGACGTGGTTCTTGCGAATCAAATCGGGGAAGAATTGCAGAAAGAAAGTAATGATTAACAGGCGGATATGCATTCCGTCGACATCGGCATCGGTGGCGATTATCACCTTGTTGTAGCGCAGGTCGTCAAGGCTGTCCTCGATGTTGAGCGCGGCCTGCAGATTGTTGAACTCTTCGTGCTCATACACAACCTTTTTAGTCATTCCGTAGCAGTTGAGCGGCTTACCGCGAAGGCTGAAAACCGCCTGTGTCTCAACGTTGCGGCTCTTGGTAATGGACCCCGACGCCGAATCGCCCTCGGTGATGAAAATCGATGACTCGTAGCGCAAATCCACTTTTTCCTCAACGTCAGACTTCTCGGTAACGCCTTTCGGATAGGTTACTTTGCTGTCGTTCAAGTGAATACGACAGTCGCGCAGTTTGTCGTTATGCAGATTGACTTTTTTGGCCAAATCACGTGCTTTTTTCTGCACACCCGACATCAGTTTGCGTTCTTTTTCAGCGTCTTGAATCTTCTTTAACAGGATGTTGGCCGTGTCGGGGTTCTTGTGCAGGAAATCGTCAACTTCTTTCTTGATGAAATCGCCCACAAACTTGTTCACGCTCACGCCGCTCAACTCGTACGGGTGGCCGTCGCTGTCCTTGTCAGGCGCCATATTGGCCGAGCCGAGTTTCACTTTGGTCTGACTCTCGAACGTCGGCTCAATGACGTTGATGGCGATGGTGGCCACAATGCCGCCGCGAATGTCAGAGAGTTCGAAATTCTTCTGATAAAAATCTTTTATTGTGCGCGAAAGATGCTCACGCAGAGCACTTTGGTGCGTTCCGCCCTGCGTGGTGTACTGACCATTGACAAACGAATAATAATCTTCGCCGTATTGGTCGATGTGGGTGAAGGCGATTTCGATGTCGTCGCCTTTCAGGTGAACAATCGGATAGAGCGGCTCTTCGCTGTTGCGCTCTTGCAGCAAATCGAGCAAGCCGTTGCGCGACACAAACTTCTGACCGTTGAAAACCAGCGTCAGACCAGTGTTCAGGTAGGTATAGTTGCGCAACATTGTCTCAATGTAGTCGGTGTTGAAGTTGTAGGGACCGAATACCGACTCGTCGGGCGTGAACTGCACCTTGGTGCCGTTGCGCTCGGTGGTAGGCTGCAAATCGTACTCTTTAATGAGTTTACCCGCTTCAAAATCAGCCTGTTTGACCATCCCGTCGCGGAACGACCAAACCGAAAACTTCGACGACAGCGCATTGACGGCCTTTGTGCCCACGCCGTTCAGACCAACCGATTTTTGGAACGATTTGGTGTCATACTTCGCGCCAGTATTCATAATGGAAACGGCAGCCACCATCTTGCCTTGCGGAATGCCGCGGCCGTAGTCGCGCACGGTGAGCGTGTGGTCTTCGAGCCTGATTTCGATGGTCGACCCGAATTTCATCCTAAACTCGTCTATCGAGTTGTCAATCACCTCTTTGAGTAGTACATAAATACCGTCGTCGGCACTGCTGCCGTCGCCCAGTTTGCCAATGTACATACCAGGCCGCAACCGCACGTGTTCAAGGCCTTCAAGCGTTTTAATGTTGTCGTCGCCGTAATCGTAATTGCTACTGATTGTCATAGAAAATGAAAATTTCGCCAAATATAGAAATATGGATTTTAGACCATCGGGTGATTTATCAACAACGGGGGGTTGAAATTTCCACATGTTCCTCATGTGTGCTGATTTTTTCAGCAAAAATCCTTAATACGCGCAAAAACTCATCCGATTTTTGGAGCCGTTTTTCGGTTTTTCTGAGGACTTGGTACGAATTATTCGAAATTGTTTTTTTGCCGTGTCGGATGGAACGTTTTTTACACTATTCTTGTGATGAACAATGAGTAAAGTTATGCTTAAAAAAATTAGAACAACCGTCGCTGTTATCGTGTTCGCACTGATAACGCTTTTGTTCCTCGATTTTACGGGGACAATTCACGCCTACTTTGGCTGGCTAGCGAAAATCCAGTTCCTGCCCGCCTTTCTGGCAATGAATATCGGCATCGTCATCGGCCTGATTCTTCTGACATTCATCTTCGGAAGACTATACTGCTCCGTGATTTGCCCGTTAGGAATCATGCAGGATATTTTCGGGCGATTCGGACGTATCGGGAAAAAGAACAAATACCGCTACTCCTTCTCGAAAAACCATGCCGTTCTACGGATTGTTGTCTTGGTTGTGTTCAGCGTGACGCTTGCCATTCCTGGCGTAAGCGCCATTGCGCACCTGATTGCCCCGTACAGCGCTTTCGGGCGGATTGCGGCGAACCTGCTTGCTCCCGTCTATGCACTTGGCAACAACTGCCTGGCATACATTGCTGAACGCGCCGACAGTTATATGTTCTACCATGTTGATGTCTGGGTGAAGAGCGTATTCTCATTCATCATTGCAGCACTGACTTTGGGTGTGCTTGCAGTGCTGGCATGGAAAAACGGCCGTACTTGGTGCAACAACATCTGCCCCATTGGAACAATTCTTGGCTACATTTCGAAATATTCAATTTTCAAACCACACATCGATACTGAGAAGTGCAAGAATTGCGGACTTTGCACACGCAGTTGCAAGGCAGCCTGCATCGATTCCGAAAACCACACAATTGATTACAGCCGCTGCGTTGACTGCTTCAACTGCATCGACACCTGCAAGCACGGAGCCATCAGTTACTGCCGCCGCACCATCAGCCAAAGCGCCAGCAATGGCGAGCCCGACAAATCGAAACGCGCGTTTCTGACCACATCGGCACTGTTTCTGGCAGGCGCAACCGTAAAGGCGCAGGAGAAAAAGGTTGACGGCGGACTGGCCATGATTCAAGACAAGCAGATTCCGAACCGCCGAATATCGCCCAAACCCGCGGGTGCGCAGAGTTTGAAGCACTTCACAAACAGTTGTACGGCCTGCCAACTCTGCGTATCGGTTTGCCCGAACAACGTTTTGCGGCCATCGAGCGACATATCATCGCTGATGCAGCCCGAGATGCAGTTCACCGACGGCTACTGCCGCCCCGAGTGCACACGCTGCTCCGAGGTCTGCCCGACAGGCGCGATTATGAAGATTACGCCAGCCGAAAAATCATCGACACAAATCGGCCATGCCGTCTGGATAATGCACAACTGCATTGTGGAGACCGACGGCGTTCAGTGCGGCAACTGCGCTCGGCACTGCCCTGTGGGCGCCATCATTCTTGTCAATAAAGAAGGCAGCCCCAATCTGAAAATCCCAGTGGTGAACACAGAACGCTGCATTGGCTGCGGCGAGTGCGAGTACATCTGCCCCGCCCGTCCGTTCAGTGCCATCTATGTTGAGGGAAATGAAGTTCAACGCGAAATCTGACAACTATGAACACAAATAAAGAAATAAACCGCAGACAATTCTTAAAGATATTCGGTGCAGGAACAGTGGCTTCGGCCGCCTTGCTGACTGGCTGCTCAAAAAACAATGGCAAAACCGCTGGAAACAAAGCCAGCAACGATGAAACAACAGGCCAAATGACCTACCGAACTGACCTTCACGGACAGAAGGTGTCGCTGTTGGGCTACGGATGTATGCGATTCCCCACCAAAGGCGGAATGAGCGGCCGCGAGGACCGCAACAGCGAACTCGACCAAGAGCAGATTAACCGCTTGATTGACTATGCAATAGAACATGGCGTCAACCTTTTCGACACATCGCCAGCCTACTGCCAGGGCAAGTCGGAAGGCGCATTGGGCAAGGCCTTGAACCGCCACAAACGCAGCGAGTTTCTGGTTTCAACCAAACTGTCGAACTTTGCTAACAACACCCGCGAGTCGTCGATGGCGATGTACCAGAATTCGTTCCGAGAGTTGCAGGTTGATTACATCGACTACTACCTTCTGCACGGCATTGGAAGCAAGCAACAGATGCAATCGCGGTACATCGACAACGGAATGCTGGATTTCCTTGTCGGCGAACGTGAGGCTGGTCGCATCCGCAATCTGGGATTCTCGTTCCACGGCGACAGGGAGGGTTTCGACTATCTGCTCGCCCTCAACGAGACCTACCACTGGGATTTCATTCTGATTCAGCACAATTACGTGGATTGGAAGCACGCCACCATGATGAACTCGATGAATCAGAATTCAGAATACACCTACTCTGAACTTGAGAAACGCAACATTCCCGTTCTGGTTATGGAACCGCTGCTGGGCGGCCGTCTGGCCAATCTGAACGACCACGCCACGGCCATGCTCAAAGAGCGTGAACCCGATGCCAGCGTGGCTTCATGGGCTTTCCGCTTTGCAGGGTCGCAGCCGCGCATTCTGTCGGTTTTGAGCGGAATGACCTATATGGAGCACCTGCAGGATAATGTCAAAACTTATTCGCCGCTCAAGCCTTTGTCTGACGACGATTTGCATTTGCTTGCGCAGATAGCCGACATTTACGCGTCGTTCCCGATGGTACCCTGCAACACTTGCCAGTATTGTATGCCGTGTCCTTATGGTCTCGACATTCCAGGCATCTTCAGCCATTACAATAAGTGCATCAACGAGGGCCTCGTGATTGAAGACCGCCAGGACCCCGAATACGCCAAAGCCCGCAAGGCGTTCCTCGTGGGCTACGACCGCAGCGTGCCGCGCCTGCGACAGGCCAGCCACTGCATTGAGTGTCGCCACTGCATACCAGAGTGCCCACAGCGCATCAACATTCCGCGCGAAATGCGTCGAATCGACAATTTTGTTGAATCGCTCAAGCGCAATGGTGCCGATTTGGGCCGCGCTGTGACAATGGCTGGGCTCATCAAGCAACTCGACAGCGACCGCTACTCCTGCGTCATCAGCAAAGACGGCGAGACTCGCACCTACAAGCAAAAAGGCGTTCAGGATTTGCACGACATTGTGCGCGATGCCGACCCGTTTGCAAAGGGCGCACAGATTGCCGACAAAATCATTGGCAAAGGCGCAGCCGCGCTCATTGTGCTTGCTGGATTCACTGATGTGTTCGCACACACCATCTGCACCACGGGCAAAGAGATGCTGCAAGCCAACGGAATACACGTTTCGTTCGACGAGGAGGTTGACTACATCATCAACAATGCTGGAACCGACTGGTGCCCAGTGGAAAAACTGGTGAAAGACTGCAAAACCGCCGACGAGTGCTGGCCCAAGATTGCCCAGTTTGTGAAAGAGATGCGACACGAAATTTGACGCCGCTGCATCGATAATGGCAGATTTTTTCCGATTATTGCAAAATAAATGGTGGAAAAATCTGCCGCCAAGATGCGCAAACTGATGTGAAACAATAAATAACAGGCTATGACTCGATTACTTTTTTTAGGCTCAATCGGATTACAGGAGATTCTGATTATCGCCCTCATTGTGCTGCTGCTGTTTGGCGGCAAAAAGATTCCCGAACTGATGAAAGGTTTGGGCAAGGGTGTGAAAAGTTTCAAAGACGGCATGAACAGCACCGACACGCCCTCCGATAAAGCCGAGCAGGATGGCACAAAATAAGGAACTGACATTCTGGGAACACCTCGACGAACTTCGCGGCAGCATTGTCCGCATTCTGGCTGCCGTGATGGCGTTCGCCATTGTGGCATTCTGCTTCAAAGAACAGGTTTTCAACATTGTGCTGGCTCCGAAAAGTGCGGGATTTGCCACCTACCGCCTGTTCGAATCACTTGGCGCCACGGTTGATGCGTTCAAAGTCAGCCTCATCAATACCGAACTGGCGCAACAGTTCCTCATCCACATCAAAATCTCATTTTTCGTGGGAATACTAGCCGTATCGCCCTACATTCTCTACGCTCTGTTTCATTTCATCTCGCCCGCGCTCTACACCAGCGAGCGAAGGATTGCCGTGAAAGCCGTAGGCAGCGGTTACGTGATGTTCATTGCAGGAACACTGCTGGCCTATTTCTTGATTTTTCCGCTCACCTTCCGCTTTTTAGGCACCTATCAGGTGAGTGCCGACGTGGCGAACTACATCTCGCTCACTTCTTATATCGATACCCTGCTGACGCTCTGCCTTCTGATGGGGCTGATGTTTGAACTGCCCGTTCTCTGCTGGGTTCTGGCGCGCATGGGGATTTTGAGTCATAAGTTTCTGACCACCTACCGCCGCCACGCCGTTGTGGCCATCTGCATTGCATCTGCCATCATCACCCCCACCGCCGATGCCTTCACTCTGTTTGTGGTAGCCGTGCCCATCTATCTGCTCTACGAGTTGAGCATCGGCATTGTGAGGATGACGGAGAAAAGGGCTGAAAAGTAGCAATGCGCTGCATAAAAAATCCCCGCCACACAGCCTTTTCTGCACGGCAGGGATTTTGTTTTATGCGTACGGCAATTAGTTCCTTGTTTTTTTAGTTTGAAAATCTTGAGAATTTTACTTTTATAGTGTTCTCATCGTTAGGGAACGGACCAACTATTTCATTTTCCATATCGGTACTTTGGTAACCGCTTCTATCTTTTAACGATTTGTTATTTAGATACACGAGATACCTAAAATTAGCACTATATTCCTTAGTTTTATCCAAAGATACAGAGATAAAAACAGACCACGACTTTTGGTACGCCACGCACGACGGCACAATAAAACGACGAGAAATCCTATCATTTTTGCTGCTTTAATTTGGTACAGACACCACAAATGCAGATGTTTTCAGTCGAAATGCAAGTGAGAAATCACGCTTAATGATTTTTTTGTTGTTTTTTCCGAAAAAAAATGTCGACTATTACAACCGGAATGAATAATTCATTTCCACAACTAATTATTATTACAACACGTTTAATATCAAAAGTATGAAACTAAAACTTGCAATCTCATTACTTCTGTGCAGTTCGGTTTGTTCGGCACAGTTTGGCGGTTTCGGCGGCGAGCAGACCGGCGAGAACCTCAGCAGTTACACGTCGATAAAGGACATCGACTACGTTGGCGACGGCCACATCGGCCACAAACTCGACATCTACTATCCGAACGACGGACTGCCGGTGCACAATGTCATCATCCACATCTACGGAAGTGCGTGGGGCAGCAACAACTCAAAAGGCTCCGCCGACCTTGGAACCGTTGGCCTGGCCGCACTCAATGCCGGTTACATTTTTGTGACGCCTAACCACCGCACCTACGGCGACGCCCTCTACCCGGCTCAAATCAACGACATCAAGGCTGTGGTTCGCTATCTGCGCGGCAATGCCGCCGAACTTGGCATCGACGACTCGTTTGTGGCCATTTCCGGATTCTCGTCGGGCGGCCATCTGGCTTCGCTCATGGGCGTCACCCGCAACATCGACAGCACCTACACTGTAGAAATCAATGGCGACAAGGCAACCATGGACATCGAAGGAAAACTTGGCAACTACACCGCTTACAGCAGTTGGGTTGACGCCGTTTGCGACTGGTCGGGACCGGTTGACTGCCGATACAAAACTTGCGGCAGCGCAATTGAAATGTCGCCCGAGAACGATATGGTTGGAGGCTTTACCAACGCACAACGCCCTGCTCTGCACGCTCTGCTGGGCGCCAACACCTTCATCGACTCAACCGACGCGCCGATTATGGTGGCACACGGCTCGGCCGACAATATTGTTCCGCAATGCGAGGGCGAGATGTTCTTCAACAACGTGAAGGCGGCCGGCATTATGTGCGAGTATTATCCGCACTCGGGCGGCCACGGCGTGAACGGCGACTTCTGCGATGAGATGATTGCCTTCTTCAACAAGATTAACGACACCATTCCGTCGAAACCGTTTGTCGGCGTTGGTCTGTCGGCATCGGAGCGGACAGTTGAGCCAGGTGCTTCGGTCAGCCTTTCGGCGAAGGTTTACGCCACCGACTCAACAATTGCCAAAGTTGAAATCGTCCAAAACGGCACGGTTGTAAAAACCCTCACATCAGAGCCTTATACATTTAATTTCGAAAACATCGAGGCCGGAACCTACGCATTCAAGGCTGTGGCCACATTCGGAGGCGGCACCACAAGCGCATCGCGTGAGTTGACCGTAACCGCCAAACTGCGCCAAAGCCCGTACGAAGGCAAGCAGCAAACCATTCCGGGCCGCATTGAGGTTGAGAAATACGACGACGGCATTGAAGGCTATGCTTTCCACGACAGCGACAACGCCAACGAGGGCAGCAAACTCCGCACCGACGGTGTTGACGTGGTTGACGGCGGCACTGGTTTCGCACTCGGTTATACTGCTGTTGGCGAATGGCTCAACTACACCGTAAATGTCACCGAAACAGGCAAATACGCTTTTTCGGCAAATGTAGCATCGGGCACAACCGGAGCGAAATTCAAACTCTACATCGACGGCACGCCACTGACGAAAGACGTGACTATACCGCAGACAGCCAGCAACTCGTGGAACACCTATAAATTGGTTTCTGGAACCACCAATGCCGACATACAGGCCGGCGAGCATGTGCTGAAACTGCAAATTTCTGGTGCAAACGGCAACATCGACTATCTGGAGTTTGCCATCGACACTACTCCCGAAACTCCGCCAACCACCTCGGTTGGTGACCAGCAAGTAAAACCTCTGACTGGTGAATGCGAAGTTTATTCAACATCGGGCGTGAAAGTTGGCACTGTGTTCATCCGCGAGGGTGAAAGCATTGAGCAGCAACTAAAAAAAGCCCTCGACCGCAAAGGCTCGTTCATTCTGCGCAATGCAGCCGGGCAATCAAGAGTGGTTGTTGTTCTGTAAACGATCCATTTTATATTTATAACGCCGCTTCTGCAATTGTGGAAGCGGCGTTTTTTTGCGCTTAAAGTTATTTGGCGGAGCGATAACAAATCACTTGTTAAAGCCAACCATCAGTAAGCGATTATCAAACAAAATCGGCGGCCATCTTAACTTTTTGCTCAAGTTTTACGCTTCAAAAAGTGCAAAATCGATGAAAAAGCGGTGCCGGATGAATTTGGCCTACATATTTATACATCAACCGATTGCATAAAAGTCAAATTCACATTTAATTGATTAATAGTAATTTATACCTTTATCGCAACCGATTGCAATACAATTTGCTACGGCAAGTCGCCGGACAAATATCTGAATTTGGAAGTGAAATATCTGAAATTGCAAGACACTCCCCTTCGCCCCTAGTAGTTTTATCATACTACTAATTCTAAAAAAC
The DNA here is from genome assembly GCA_016284875.1 of Salinivirgaceae bacterium. Lineage (GTDB taxonomy): Bacteria > Bacteroidota > Bacteroidia > Bacteroidales > SZUA-534 > RUG13583. The sequence goes on from JAEEPS010000087.1 coordinate 10,326, forward strand.
ATGAACACTAAACTTACGATTGCAACAATGCTTTTGTGCGGCTCGGCCATGGTGGCGAACGCGCAACAAGCAAAAGACACGGCGACAACGCTCCCGTTTGTCTATCCGGTGGAGAACAGTGGCGCAAGTTTCGCCAAACCTCAAAAACTGACAACGAGCCAGATGGAAAGTTGTCCGTTGCTGCCCGACCCGTTCGCTTGGTCCGACGGCTCTGGACGGTCAGAGGATTTTGCTGACTGGGAGAAACGACGCAACGAGATTAAGGCCGAGGTGGAGTACTACGAGATTGGCGAGAAGCCGGAGGTTGACCGCGACGACGTTGACGCCACATTCGAGAACGGCAAACTGACAGTCACCATCAAGGTTGGCGAGAATATTGCCACGCTCTCATCCGACATCAATATTCCGCAAGGCGATGGTCCGTTCCCGGTATTCATTGCAATGGGAATGTCGGGCTTGTCGAGCCAGTTTGAGGGCTGTGCCACAATGACTTTCAGCCATGACCAGGTGGCCAAATATGAGTCATCCAGCACCCGCTACAAAAACGACCCGTTCAACGTGCTCTATCCGGAACTTTATGAAAGCGGAAACTACAGCAAATGGTCGTGGGGCGTGAGCCGACTGATTGACGGACTTGAAATTGTGAAAGAAAAAGGCCAACTGACAAAACTCGACTTGGAGCACATTGCTGTGAGCGGCTGCTCGTATGCGGGCAAGATGGCAATGTTTGCCGGAGCCTACGACGAGCGCGTTGCACTCACCGTAGCACAGGAGCCGGGTGGCGGCGGCGCAAGCGCTTGGCGCACCATTGCCAACACTGCGAAGAAATTCGGAATAAGCGTTGAAGGCATCGGCAACACCAACTACTCATGGTTTATGACAAGCATGCAGAATTTCAACGGCAAGCAAGACCTTCTGCCGCACGACCATCACGAACTGCTGGCCATGTGCGCACCGCGCGCCCTGCTGGTGATTGGCAACCCCGACATGGAGTGGCTTTGCGACTACTCGACGTACATCACCTGCCGCGCCGTTGAAAAGATTTATGAGACATTCGGCATTGAAGACCGCTTTGGTTTTGTGATTGACGGCGGACACGGACACTGCAGTTCAACTGCGGCCGAAAACGCTGCTGTCAAGGCGTTTGTGCAGAAATTCCTGTTTGGCGACACCACTGCCAACACCCTTATCCGCACAGTCACCAGTGGCAGCAGTTATCCCACTCTTGGCGATATGGACGAGGATGAATATGCAGAGTGGTATGCCGAATGGAAACCCGCCGACCCCAACAAGCCGAAAGCACGCATTGTTGAGCCAACTGACAATCTCACCTACCCTGCCGACAATGTTCCTGAAAAAGTGCTGATAAAGGCTGAAGTTGAGGACATTAACAACAATATTGAAAAGGTTGAGTTCTTTGTGAACGGACAAAAAGTGGCAACCGCCAACGCTGCGCCCTACGAGTACAATCTGACTGGCCTTGAGTCGGGTGTGTTCAATGTGTACGTTGTTGCCACCGACTCCACCGGACTCTACAAAAAGAGCAACACCATTACTGTAACCGTTGAAGCACCAATAATTAAAGTGCTTAAAGTTGAAACCGCACCCACCATCGACGGCAAGGCCGATGATGTTTGGGCTAACGCCGAAAAAATCTTTGCCAACAACGCGCTTCTGGGCACCGGCGGCAATGGCAGCACCAACTGCAGCGGCTCGGCTCAATTGCTGTGGGACGACAATTATGTTTACGTTTTCTGCGATATCACTGACGACAAACTTGTTAACGATGGCGGCGATGTGTATAAGAACGATAATGTTGAAATTTATTTCGACTGCAACAACTCGAAAGGCGGCTCATACGACTCTGACGATGTGCAATTCTCGTTCAACTACGATAGCAAGACAATCGCCACAATTCCATCGAGTTACGGCACAAAAGGAATCAAATTCGCGATAGAGCCCAGCCAAACCGGCTATTGTGTTGAGGCCTGCATCCCGTGGACGACCATCAAGTGCAAAAACCTGAAAACGAACATGTTGATTGGTTTTGAGTTTATGATTAACGACGATGACAACGGCGGCGACCGCGAAAACAAAATCTGCTGGAACTCGACCTCCGACAATGCTTACCAGAATGCGTCGTTGTTCGGCACCTTCACCATCATTGGCGAGGTTGACCCGTCGAAACGCATTGAAATAGAGAAAGAAAAGGAGGAAAACAAAGAACAGACGAACCCAACTGCCATTGACGAAACGCAGAAATTGACGGTTTCGCTCTATCCGAATCCGGCCAACGATTTCATATATGTCGACGGCATTGATGGCGAGTTCGGCTACGAGATTCTCGATGTTGCCGGAACGCTGCAATCAGCCGGAACAGCCAGCAAAAACATCAGCGTGGCCAACCTGTCGAAAGGCATCTACATTGTGCGAATCAATGACGGCACGCAGACACGTAACTTACGGTTTGTCAAAGAGTAACACCATACATGAATAAGTATTAATTGTGGAGGAGCCGTTTCCGAATGGGAACGGCTTTTCTTATGGCATCGCACAAAAAAAAACGGAGCCTTGCGGCTCCGTTTTTCTTATCGCTCAATATTTGAATTAGATGATTTTCTCGAGTTTAGATACGTTGCGGTCAATATCCTCCTGCGGCAACTCGAAGTTGGTCAGGTCGCCGGCCAGATACTGGTCGTAAGCGGTCATATCGATGAGTCCGTGTCCCGAAAGGTTGAACAGAATGGTCTTCTGCTTGCCTTCCTCTTTGCACTTGTTGGCCTCGCGGATGGTTGCGGCAATTGCATGAGCCGACTCCGGTGCGGGAATGATGCCCTCAACCTGTGCAAACAATGTTGCAGCCTGGAACGACTCAAGTTGCGGAATATCAACACCTTTCATCATACCATCTTTAATCAACTGGCTTACAATGGTTCCGGCGCCGTGGTAGCGCAAACCGCCTGCGTGGATGTGTGCAGGTGCAAAATCGTGGCCCAGAGTGAACATCGGCAGCAGCGGGGTGTAACCTGCCTCGTCGCCGAAATCGTACTGGAACACACCACGTGTCAGCTTCGGGCACGATGCGGGTTCAGCGGCCATAAACACGGTCTTCTTGCCGTCGACAAGGTTGTGGCGCATAAATGGGAACGAGATTCCGCCGAAGTTCGAACCACCACCGAAGCAGCCAATCACCATATCGGGATACTCGCCAGCCATTGCCATCTGTTTCTCAGCCTCAAGACCGATAACTGTCTGATGCAGAGTAACGTGATTCAGCACGCTGCCGAGCACATATTTGCAGTTCGGGGTTTGCATAGCAAGTTCAACAGCCTCCGAGATGGCCGTTCCAAGGCTTCCCTGATAAGTCGGGTTAGCGGTCAGGATGTTCTTTCCCGCGCGTGTGCCCATCGATGGCGATGCAATCACCTGTGCGCCGTAAGTCTGCATAATCAGGCGGCGGTACGGTTTCTGGTTGTAACTAACCTTCACCATAAACACTGCCAAATCGAGTCCGAATACTTTTGCAGCGTACGACAGAGCCGCCCCCCACTGACCAGCACCTGTTTCGGTGGTGATGTTGGTCACACCTTCCTGCTTGCAGTAGTAGGCCTGCGCCAGAGCCGAGTTCAGTTTGTGTGAACCAACAGGGCTCACGCTCTCGTTCTTGAAGTAGATGTGCGCGGGTGTGTCGAGCGCTTTCTCAAGTCCGTAGGCGCGTACCAGCGGTGTCGAACGGTAGTTTTTGTACTGATTGCGAACCTCTTCAGGAATGTCAATCCAGCGGTCGGTAGTGTTCAACTCCTGCTCCGAGCAGGCGCGGTTGAACAGTCCCGACATCTCGTCAACCGTAAGCGGCTTGCGAGTCTGCGGGTTGAGCATCGGCAGTGGCTTGTTTTTCATATCAGCCACAATGTTGTACCATTGAGTTGGTATCTCGTTCTCCGTCAGGAAGAACCTCTTTTGTTTTTCCATTTTTTGAAAGTTTTTAATTGATGTTTATGTTCTGTCTGTAAATTAAAAAAGCCCGCAAGTGGAGTGCTTACGGGCTTAAATCTTACAACAAACCGACGGGCTAATCCTCCACTTTAATTTCGGACTGGCGCCACCACCACTGTTTGCTGTTCAAATTGTTTACCATTTTGTTTTTATTAACGCAACGAAATAAATGTTTTTTGGCGAAAGTGCAAAACGTTTTTTCAGCGGATACGAGATTTGCGCACAAACGACATTCACTTGTTCCTCTCCCACATTTTCCGGGCCTTTTCGGCCAGTGTGTTGCGGAGCCACTCGGGAGCAACCACCTCAAGTGTGTCGCCGTTGCGGAGCAATTCCTGAATGAAATCGTAAGTGGGACGCACCCGCAAGGTGAAGATGCTGTAGTCGTCGTAGCGCTCCGCCTCTTCCTGCGACGGGTGCAGCGGCAGCGAGCGCAGATAGTTGGCCTGGCTGGCATCGACCTTCAGCCGCACGGTCTCAATCTTGTAATCGTAATCGAGAATTACACCAAAGCTTCCGCGGAAATAAACTTTGGGGTCGAAATCTTTTGGATGGGTGAACTTTTTATTAGTCAGATTGATGCCGATGATACGGTCGAGGCTATAGATGCGGATGTTATCACCGCCCGTTCCGTAATCGTTTTTGCCAACCACATACCAACGCTGCTTGAACAATTTCACGCAATAGGGTTTCAGACTGAAAGATTTCTCATCGTCGCTGCCGAAACCTTTATGCGTGACTTCCAGCACTTTGCCTTCCTTCATCGCCTGCAGAATAGTGGCCAGAAATGTCTGGCTCGACGGAATGTCCTCAAGCAGAATGCGGTCGCTGAGCGACTTGTTGTCGAGCAGCGTGTCGTTCACCGACATTGCGTCGAGCAGCCAGCGGTGGAATTCATCCATATCATTATCAAGATAATAGGTGTATCCGCCTTTGGTGGCGCACTCAATATTGATGTCGAGCATATCCTCAACGGCATCCTTCCAGTCGCAGAAGGTGCGGCGAGGCAACGTGTCTTGAAAACGGTCGAAGTAGCGTTGCTGTATCTCTTTGAGAGTTATGCGTTTGGCTTCGTAGATTGTCCTGATAAGCCAGAAATATTTTGTGTACTGATTAAGCGCCATTTTTTGAATGTTAAGTTTTTGAAGTTCTGCAATGTAGTTCGACAAATGTAAAGATTATTCCCGCAAAGGGAAATCACGGATGTGCAAAATACGCGCACAAGGTA
>JAEEPS010000155.1 GCA_016284875.1 Salinivirgaceae bacterium
GTGTGCAGTAAGCCTTGAAGATGCCGTAAACCTCGCCAATCTTGTTCGGACCGATGCCCAAACCTGTACAAGCGCCCGCACATATTGTGTTTGAAGAAGTTACGAACGGATATGAACCAAAATCGATGTCGAGCATTGTGCCCTGCGCACCCTCGGCCAGAACCGATTTGCCGTCGGCAAGCAGCTTGTTTACAACGTGTTCGCTATCCACGAAAGTGAATTTCTTCAGATATTCGATTCCTGCGAACCAATCGGGCTCCAAAGCCTTCAGGTCATATTCAAAATTCAGCGATTTCAGAATCTGCTCGTGACGAGCCACTGCAGCGGCATATTTCTCTTTGAAATTCAGCAGAATATCGCCTACGCGAACACCCGTGCGGCTAACCTTGTCGGTGTAGGTCGGGCCAATGCCCTTGCCAGTTGTACCCACCTTGTTCTTGCCTTTTGCGGCCTCGTAGGCGGCGTCGAGCAAGCGGTGAGTCGGCAGAATCAGGTGTGCCTTCTTTGAGATGTAAAGGCGTTTGGTCAGGTCGTGGCCCGATTGGGCAAGCGCCTCAGCCTCAGCCTTAAACAGCGCAGGATCGAGCACCACGCCGTTGCCGATGATATTCACCTTGTCGCCTTGGAAAATTCCCGACGGAATCGACCTCAGCACATATTTCTCGCCATTGAATTCGAGCGTGTGCCCAGCATTGGGGCCGCCCTGGAAGCGCGTTACCACATCGTATTTTGGGGTGAGTACGTCAACAACTTTGCCTTTTCCCTCGTCGCCCCATTGAAGTCCTAACAATACGTCAACTTTCATTTGTTTCAAATTTTGCGGCATTTCGTATGCCGATGTTTAATAAATTGTATCTGTGTTTTTTGGCCTTCACAAGCCGCCAAAAAAGCGTCCGAAGGTAATAAAAATTTGTATGCACATTTGATATTTATATGTGTGAAATATTCATCGTTGTTGGAGGATGATGGAGGGAAAGTTAACGTATATTGATATCATTCACGTATTTGCGCCGATGAATCGTAAAAACAATCGCATTGGAAATTATTTTTTAGAAAAATGCTTTTTTGTGCTTGCAAAAACGGATATTGCTAGTACCTTTGCACCGCTTTTTCAGGAAAGATGACTGAATCAGTAGCTCAGCAGGTAGAGCACATCCCTTTTAAGGATGGGGTCCTGGGTTCGAGCCCCAGCTGGTTCACAAAAAAGCAGAAATCCTCCAATTTTTAGTTGGGGGATTTTTTTTCAGTAATCAAAACAATCGTGATGTGGCAAGGTTTGTATCGCGATTGTTGTACCAACAAAAAAAACGCCGCAATCAAGCGGCGTTTCCTTGTATGATACCTATAATTAATAGAAACTCAAATCAGAGGAATATTGTTCTCATCACACGTTTTGCGCATATCTTCGGGCCAGATGCTGGCTTGGATTTCGCCAATGTGAGCCTTGCGCAGGAAGAACATGCAGAGCCTTGACTGTCCGATGCCGCCACCGATTGAGAGTGGGAGCGAGCCTTCGAGCAGACGGCGGTGGAAATAGAGTTCCTTGCGCTTCTGCTGGCCTGTGATTTCGAGTTGGCGCAACAGCGATTCTTTGTCAACACGAATACCCATCGACGAGAGTTCGAGAGCATGACCTAACACGCTGTCCCATACCAGAATATCGCCGTTCAGACCGAAATGCCCGTCGCCTGTCGGGGTGGTCCAGTCGTCATAGTCGGGGGCGCGGCCGTCGTGCTTCTCGCCGTTGCTCATTACGCCGCCAATGCCCATAATAAACACTGCACCATACTCCTTGGTGATGGCGTCTTCGCGCTCTTTTGGTGTCAGTTTGGGGTACATTTTGCACAAGTCGTCGGCATAGACAAAGTGAATGCGCTGCGGAAGTTGCGGTTTGATGCTTGGAAACATTTCATATACAAGATATTCCGTGCGGCGCATCGCGTAGAAGATGCGTTTTACGGTTGTTTTCAGAAAATCGATGGAGCGGTCGTCTTTGTTGATGCACATCTCCCAGTCCCACTGGTCAACGTAGAGCGAGTGGGTGTTGTCGAGTTCCTCATCGGCGCGGATGGCGTTCATATCGGTGTAGATGCCGAATCCGCTATCTATCTCGTAATCAGCCAAAATCATGCGTTTCCATTTGGCAAGCGAGTGCACAATTTCAGCATTTTGTTCTTGCATATCCTTTATGGGGAAGGTCACGGGGCGCTCAACGCCATTCAGGTCGTCGTTCAGGCCAGTGCCTTTCAGCACAAACAGAGGAGCCGTCACGCGCCGCAGCCGCAACTCGGCCGACAGGTTCGATTGAAAGAAATCTTTTATCCGTTGAATGCCCAACTCTGTTTGAGTCAGGTTCAATAAAGGCTTGTAACCTTTGGGAATATTCAGTTTGCTCATTTCAGCACGTTTTTAGTGCGCCAAAAGTATAACAAAAAGTAAAAATCAAAACTTTTTTCTGAAAATTATATTCAAAATTTAAGTTTTGCTTACGAATTGTAAATTATAATATGGTATAAAAACAAATTTGAAAGAATGTCGATTCGGCGGAAAGCCATTACACTTTACTTTTTACCCGTCACTCTCTCAAGAACCGCTTCAGTATCAACAACATTCGCAAACTCTTTCTCAAAATTCGGGGTCATCAGCCCTTTGCCGATTGAGCGGCGGATTTCGTCGAGCGGCCAGAAGCGGGCGTCGTCAATCTCGTCGTTACGGCTCACGAGCGGCTTGTCGGTGACGGTTGCGAAGACGTTTATCATTTCGCTCTCAACCGCCGACTGCCATTTGTAACTTGTGATTGCAATCGGCTCAAAGTCGGTCAGGCCGATTTCTTCGCGGGCTTC
>JAEEPS010000088.1 GCA_016284875.1 Salinivirgaceae bacterium
GTGATGATTAATGATTGATTCGGTTTAAATCGAATAAAACCAAAGGGGGCGATTTTCATCGCCCCTTTTTTGTTGCTCTAACCAAACTAATCCAAAACAATCCAAAATCGTTTTTGGGTTAAATTCGGGTTCGTTTGGTTAGAGATAAAAATCTAAAAATCAATTTTTTATAAATTTTAAATCCAATTTTTTAACAATTTCTCGCGTAAGCGACACCGTCATTTTTTGTTGATACTTTTAAAAAAATGCCCCTAAAACAATAAATTGTTATATTCGCACGCTTAAATTAGAGGTGGGTATGCTATGCCCCCGCAGCATTTATTTGAAACATTTAAAATTAGATAGATGAAAAACAAAATCAGTTCAGTAATGCTCGCTCTGACTGTGTTTGCAACATTTTGCAACTGCGAGTACCGCAACGATTTAATTGGAAACTGGAGAAACCGTGGTGAAGTGAACGCCCGCGGACGTGGTGGCGCAACCTGCTTCATCATCGACAACAAGGCTTATTTGGTGGGCGGTCGCGGTTATTACAAGACAGAAACTTACTTCAAAGATACTTGGCAGTTCGACCCCGAGACAAAATCTTGGACTCAGTACGACACTGTTCCTTGCGCAAAGGGCAGATATTATGGCGTCGGCTTTGCCATCGATGGTAAGGGTTATTACGGAACCGGTATCGGAAAATCGGCCGTCTACTACAAAGATTTCTACGAATTTGACCCGTCGGTTGATAATGGCGAGGGCAAACTGCCTGGCAAATGGACCAAAACCGACTCCATGCCTGGTGAGCCAATCTATGGAATGGTCGGCTTCTCAATTGATGGCATCGGATATGCCGGAGCAGGCTACACCAAAGAAACCGGCTACGCCAACACATATTATTCTTACGATCCCAATGCCGAGGAAGGCAAGAAATGGCAGATTGTGCCGAACATCAATCCGGCAAAGCGCTGCAACGGCAGTGTCTTCATCATCGACAACCGTGCCTACATTGTTGGCGGAACAAACAACAGCGTGCTTGTGCATGACTTCGAGCGTTTCGACCCCACCGTTGAGAAGGGCGACCTCCGCTGGTATAAAATCAGTCAGGATTTTGAAGAGGACTACAATAGCACTCGTGTAACAAAAGTTTACCGTCACAGTGCGGCTGCTTTCACAATCAACGGTCGCGGCTATCTCTGCTGCGGCAGCACCTCGGCTGGCGGCAAGTCCGACGTTTGGGAGTACATTCCATACGTTGGTCCAGACCACATGGGAAAATGGGACGAGATTTGCTCGTTTGAGGGCAATGCCCGTTTCGCCTGCCAGGGATTTGCCATCGATGGTGTTGGCTATGTAGCCTGCGGAATGGTTGGAACCGGCGAGGGCGCGTTCTACGACGACGTTTGGGAGTTCCATCCAAATGAGGATTACGAAAAACGCCGCGACCGATAGTTTCCCGCATCAAAGCATAAAAGGGAAATCTATGGTTTCCCTTTTTCTTTAACAACAAAAACGCTTTCCTGACAATGAGGAAAACAATATACAAACTCACACTATTGGTTTTGCTGACAGCAGTGTTCTGCGGTTGCAAAGAGGAAGTCTATTACGGCAACTGGCGGTCAATATCAACACTGAACGCCAAAGGCCGCGCCAGCGCTCCCTCCTTTGTTATCGACAATCAGGCTTATATAGTGGGAGGCTACGGATTCTATTTTGTGCCAACCATTTTCAACGCCACTTGGGCCTTCGACACTGAAGACTACTCGTGGAGTGAGTATGACACTCTGCCCGGAGCACCGCGCCGTTCAGGTGTGGCTTTCGCCATCGATGGGAAAGGCTACTACTGCGGTGGCATTGGCTATGGCGGCGAGTATTTCAGCAATCTGTATGAGTTCGACCCCGAAAAAACTGCCGGCTCACAATGGACCGAAATGAAAGCCGACACCTTTCCCGACGGCGGGTTCTACGATGCCATCAGTTTTGTGATTGACGGAATTGCCTATGTAGGCACCGGCGTAAGGTCGGCACTCGGAACATCGGGCAAATATTACCGTTTCGATCCGTCGAAGCCCGAAGGCTCGCGCTGGAGTCAGGTTGAGTCGGCCCAAGACGCCGCCGGACGTCAGGGTGCGAGCGTTTTCGTTATCGGCAGCCGAGCCTACATTCTTGGCGGGCGCAGCAACAACTACCGCGTGGCCTCGTTTGAGTGCTACGATGCGGCAACCGATGAGTTTTTTGTCATCAGCGAGAACATGCTCGACGATTACAATATCGATAAACTCTACCGCTACAACGCTTCGGCGTTCAGCATTGGCAACGACGGCTATCTGACCTGCGGCGTGAAGTTCACCGGCGAGGTGCTGCGCGACACATGGCGCTACACTCCCGACGGCGGAAAGGGCAAATGGCAGATGATTGGCGATTTCGAGGGCTCGAACCGCTATTCGGCCACCTGTTTTGTCGCCGGCCGCTATGGATTCCTGCTCTGCGGCCAAAACGGCAATTTCTCAACAAGTTTCAAAGACGATGTGTGGCTGTTCAGCCCCGATGAGGAGTATAACCGCCGCAAATCGAAATAAAAACGCATACTATGTCAGCCGAAATATTCGACATCGTGGTTCTGATTCTGCTCGGCATTGCCGCCGTGACAGGATTTTTCAAAGGACTGATAACCATGCTCACATCGCTTGTGGCCATACTGCTCGGCGCTTGGCTCACAATGAAGTTTTCGTACATCACGGGCGGATTCCTGCAGTCGCATTTCAATTTCGACGGACAATACATCACTGTGGCGTCGTTTGTCGTCACGTTTTTGATTGTTGTTGTGGGCGTTCATCTGCTTGGCCGTACCATTGGCAGCCTTGTCAAGGCCATTGCTCTTGGCTGGGCCGATAAGATTCTTGGCGTGGTGTTCAGCGTGCTGCGCTGCGCGTTCATTGTCAGCGCCATTGTGTCGGCTCTCAACTCATTTGCCCCGACAGCATCACTTTTCAGCGATGAGATGAAGCACGACAGCGTTTTCTTCGACAAGATTACGCCGATTGCTCCGTTTGTGTTCGAGCAAATGAACTTCAAAATCGGCGACCACATTCCGTCGAACGTTGGCGATGTTCTGCCCGAAGGAACTAAAATATTGTAAAACAAGAATATAATTATAATTAAGACTATGAATTTTATTGAAGAACTGACATGGAGAGGCATGATCCACACAATGATGCCTGGAACTGAGGAATTACTTGCAAAAGAACAAGTTACAGCATATTTGGGAATCGACCCCACGGCTGATTCATTGCACATTGGCCACCTTTGCGGTGTGATGATGCTGCGCCATTTCCAACGCTGCGGTCACAAGCCGCTGGCACTGATTGGCGGTGCAACAGGCATGATTGGCGACCCATCGGGCAAGAGCCAGGAGCGCAACCTGCTCGATGAGGAAACTCTGCGCCACAATGTGGACTGCATCAAAAAGCAACTGTCGAAATTCCTTGATTTTGACAGCGATGCACCCAACCGCGCTGAGTTGGTGAACAACTACGACTGGATGAAGGATTTCACCTTCCTCGATTTTGCTCGCGAGGTGGGCAAGCACATAACCGTCAACTACATGATGGCTAAAGACTCGGTTCAGAAACGTCTGAACGGCGAGGCTCGCGATGGTCTGTCGTTTACCGAGTTCACCTATCAGTTGCTTCAAGGTTACGATTTCTTGTATCTTAACGAGCATAAAAACTGCAAGCTGCAGCTTGGCGGCGCCGACCAATGGGGCAACATCACCACTGGCTCAGAACTCATTCGCCGCACCAACGGCAACGAGTGCTTTGCGCTCACCTGCCCGCTTGTGACAAAGGCCGACGGCGGCAAATTCGGCAAGACTGAGAGCGGCAACGTATGGCTCGACCCCGTCCGCACATCGCCGTATCAGTTCTATCAGTTCTGGATTAACACTTCGGATGCCGATGCCGAGAAATACATCAAGATTTTCACCACTCTCTCGAAAGAGGAGGTTGAGAGCCTGATTGCCGAGCAAGCCAAAGATCCGGGCCTTCGTCCGCTGCAAAAACGTCTGGCTAAGGAAGTTACCATCATGGTTCACTCTGAGGAGGACTACAATATGGCCGTTGAGGCATCGAACATCTTGTTTGGCAAATCAACCAAAGAGAGCCTCCTGAAACTCGATGAACGCACATTCCTTGAGGTGTTTGCCGGTGTCAAGACATTCGAAATCAGCAAGTCGGAACTGGCTGCAGGCATTGGAATTCTTGACTTGCTGGCCGAGAAAGCACAGGTTTTCCCGTCGAAGGGCGACCTGCGTCGTAACATTCAGGGCGGCGGCGTTTCCATCAACAAAGAGAAGGTTACAGCACCCGATTTGGTTCTGAACGATGCGGCACTGCTGAACGGCAAGTACCTGCTTGTGCAGAAAGGCAAAAAGGACTACTCGCTGCTCATTGCGAAATAGCACTTTTTTGAATTGATTTTTAACAAATCGCACAAGCGGGCAACTGCGTGTGCGATTTTTTTTGCCAAGCGGCCGCAATTTGCTAACTTGCACCCACAGAAAACCACGATAAAATGCTGCGTAAACTTCTGAAACATATCATTTTGCTTGTCAACATTGTGTTTGTGGCACTGTTGTTTGTTTCTGGTATTGCCCGTTGGCTCAATCCTGCGGAGCACACCGCCATTGCGCTCGTCGGGTTGTTTTTTCCGGTGTTCATGCTCGTCAACATTGCTTTCGCGATATGGTGGGCGGTCTGCCGCAAATGGCTTTTCCTGCTGCCTCTAGCTGCGGTGGCCTTGTTTGCGCACCGCTATTTCGATTTCTCTTCGGGAAGCGGCGGCACCGCGCCAAACGGACGGCAAATCAGGATTCTCTCGTACAATGCCCATAATTTCGGCCTTCATGCGCGCCCCAATCACGTGAAGATGATGAAAGAAATGACCGAATTCATCGGCTGCGAGAATCTCGATATTGCCTGTTTTCAGGAGTACAGCAATGGCGAAAAAGACTTGCCGGTTCATCAGCAACTGCAGCAATCGTTCAAATACAGCCATTTGCAAATCCGCAAAAGCCCGTATGCATACGGCGACCTTCGCGATGGGCTGGCCACCTACAGCAACTATCCGATTGTGGGGCGCAACAGTGTGCCGTCTGATGGCGAGACTGATAACATCGTCATCTACACCGATATAGCCGTTGGTGCCGATACACTGCGAGTGTTCAACTGCCATCTGCAATCGTACAAGTTCTCGGTATCGGAATATGATTTTATTGAGAAGGTAAACTCTTTGAATTCAGATGTTTACGACAAATCAAAGCAAAGCGAGAACCGCGAAGGTCTGCTTAGCGTCTATCGCCGGATGCGCAAGGCGTATGAGTGGCGCGTGAAGCAGGCAGCCACGCTTAAACGGCTCATCGGTGAGTCGCCATACCCAGTTGTGGTGTGCGGCGATTTCAACGACACTCAGTCATCGTATGTCTATCGCCTTGTGAGCCGCGGTCTGCACGATTCGCAGCGGGTGATGACGACAGGCTGGCGAAACACCTACCGCCGTTTCTTCCCCGGCATTCGCATCGATTACATCCTTTACAACGGCCCCATGAAATGCGTCAGTTGCCGTGTGCCGCAAGTCGATTTTTCCGACCACCGGCCGGTGCTGGGCGAGTATCAGATGGATTAAGCCGAACATTTCGTTTGTCACCTTTACCAGCACGCTCGTAAAACAATCGCCGCTTTACTTGCTTGCCTAACCGATTTTAGTATCTTTGCAACCGATTGCAAAAATTTAAAATTATGATTATGAAAAAGTTCATGCTATTAACATTGTCGGTTGCTCTCTGCTTTGCAGCTTGCAAAAAAGACAACGAACCGACTCCCGAGCCAAACAATCCGGAAGTCACTCCTACCGACTCAACACAGACCGATACAACAATTGTGACTCCCCCTGTCGACTCGGCTAAGATTGCCGCCGAGCAGTTGCAAAAGAAATTGAACAACTATCGCTACTTGAAAACATACGTTGACCGTGCCGTGCGCCCCAATTTCAAGTTCAGCGGCGCCATTGAGGCCAACGATTTCAATAACCAGAAAAAAGTGCGTGACACGCTTACGGCTCATTTCGACGAGATTGTGGCAGGCAATGCCATGAAATACGCTTCGTGTGTTTACGGCGATGGAAGTTTGCACTTCGATGAGGTCAAAAAGTTTGTCGATAACGCTAAAGCCGTCGGACTCACCATCTACGGTCACACTCTGGCCTGGCACTCGCAGCAGCAACCAAGTTATCTGATGGGGCTGATGGCCGACAAAGAACTTGAAGTACCTGAAAGCGAGAAGGTTGATATTACCGACACCGAAATCACATACAGCACTCTGAAATCGTGGAACTATTGGAAATCCGATTTCATTCAGGAAAACAACAATGTCGATTACTCGATTAACATCACCAAAGACGGTGTTCTCGTAGCCAACAGCAAGAAAGCCAACAACAACTATATGGTTCAGTATCAAGTGGCAAACGATTTGTCCACAAAAAAAGGTGTCACCTATACTATGACTGTTAAAATGAAATCGTCGGGAACGGCAAACGTTCAGTACAGCATTGGCAGCTGGTATCCCGACAACTACAACGGCAGTTTTGAGGTTGGCACTGAGATGAAGGAGTACACCGTTCAGTTCAACCCGGTTGTCGATGGCGGATTCGTGCTGTTCCAAACAGGCGATTTTGTTGGCGACATTACCATTGAAAGCCTGAAAATCACTCATAAAGGCAGCGACAAGACAGTACCTCTCACCCCCGAGCAGAAGCGCGACACCCTCAAATGGGCTATGGACCGCTGGATTGCCGGAATGATGGAGGCCACCAACGGCTACGTGAAGGCTTGGGACGTTGTGAACGAGGCTCTCGCGGGCGACGACAAAGACAACGATGGTATCTACGACCTCCAAAGCTATGAGTTGAACAACAACGGCGACCCCACCAATGTGGCATCAGGTGTGTTCTACTGGCAGTATTATATGGGCGACCTCGAATATATGCGCACCGCAGTTGCATCGGCCCGCAAGCACTTCAAGGGCAACCCCGCCGATCTGAAACTCTTTGTCAACGACTACAATCTTGAATCGGACTGGGACGACAACGGCAAGGTTAAATCACTTGTGAAATGGATTGAGAGATGGGAAGCCGACGGCGTTACAAAAATCGACGGCATTGGCACTCAGATGCACATCAGTTGCTATGAGAACAGCAGCATTCAGAAAAATATTGAAAAGCATATAGTTAACATGTTTGAAATCATGGCCGCGAGTGGCAAACTCTGCCGCATTTCAGAACTCGATATGGGCTATGTGCGCGGCAATTCACGATGGAATGGTAAGAGTCTGAAAACTTCAGAACTGACACCTGCCGAGCATCAGAAAATGGCTGATTTCTACAAATTTATCATCAAAAAGTACTTTGAAATCATACCTGTTGAGCAGCAATACGGCATCTGCCAATGGTGCCTGACCGACGCTCCATCAAAATCTGGCTGGCGTGGCGGTGAGCCCGTGGGCATCTGGACCGAGGGCTTCAAACAGCGCAAGGCTGTTTATGGCGGCTTTGCTGACGGCTTGGCAGGCGTTGAATAACGAACTTACCGCATAAACTATTACGTGCCGGTTCCCGAATAAACGGAAGCCGGCACGTTTGTTTTAGGCAGACGCAAAAAAACGCCTCTATCCTATCCGAATTTCGGCTTTGTCGCAGCCCGACATTTCAGTTTTCAAACTCAACGGGGGAAACTAAGCATTATTGCCTTTCACCTTCGGCAACAGGATTTTAAACGTTGTGCCAACGCCAATCTCCGACGATTGCACCATGATTTTGCCTCGGTGATAATCCTTGACTATTCGCTGCACAAGCGACAGTCCCAAGCCCCAGCCGCGCTCTTTGGTAGTGTAGCCGGGCGTGAAAATGGCCTTAAACTGATTTTTGGCAAGACCTTTGCCAGTATCGGTCATAAGAATCTCGGCATATTTGAGAGTCTCGTTCATTTTGATGGTGATGCAGCCCTTACCATCCATGGCATCGATAGCATTCTTTATCATATTCTCAATCACCCAGTTAAAGAGCGATGTGTTGAGTTTGACCATAACATTGTGCTCGGTGTTGTCTTTCACGTCGAGCGTGATGTTCGACGACACACGGTTGCGCATATAACCCACCGCCGTATTGATGGCTTCCGACAGGTTGCAAGGCTGAAGTGTCGGCAGAGAGCCGATTTTTGAGAAGCGGTCGGCAATCATCTGCAGACGGTCAATATCTTTTTGCATTTCAGCCACATACGAAGCATTCGATTCATCTTGTTTGAGAATCTCAATCCACGCCATCAGCGACGAGATGGGCGTGCCCAACTGGTGAGCCGTCTCTTTCGACATTCCAATCCAAACCTTGTTCTGCTCGGCTCTGCGCGATGAACTGAAAGCCAAATAGGCCACCAGCAAGAAAATGGCGATTATCGACAACTGGATGAACGGGAAATGCGCCAACTGCTTCAAGACTGTGGAATCGTCGTAATAGATGAAATTCTTGTGATTATCAGGCAGATTGATGACAATCGGGTCATGCTTTGCCTGTAATGACTCGATGCAGCGGGCCGCATAAGCGCTGTCACTCATAATAGCAAGTGAATCAGACAGATTCCTCGACTGCACAATGTTATTATCGTCATCTGTCAGAATAACGGGGATTGAGGTGTTGTTGCGGATGATTTCGAGGCAGAAATTTATCTCGACCTCGTTTTCGCTAATCTGCATCTGCCGTATAGCCTCGGCCCAAATCTGCATTCGTTTTTGCTCCTCGGTGGCCATATTGCGCGCCAGCGAATTGGTGTAATAGAGTGATACGCAGCCAATAAGCGTCGCGCAGATGAGGATAAATGTTTTCCAAACGACTTTGTTTCTGTATGTGTTCATAGTTGGGATAACGTTTTGCGGCGCTGCTTTATTGCTTTTTCAGTTGTAGATGTCACTCATCGTCGTCATCATCCCACTCAATCACAAAGCCCGATGCGGGTGGCGGGGTGGTGCTCTTCTCTTCGGTTTTGATGGTGGTGTCCTTCTTGAACAGGCCGAACTCGCGTTTCAGAATCTGTTTCACTTCCTTTTTCTGCTCCTGTAACTCGTTGCGCAACTGCTGTTTAAGTTCCACCTTGTCGAATTTCACCTTTGTCTTGTCGCCCGTGCGGGTGGCCACAAGGTAGAGCGATGTGTGGTTGCCGCCATCGTCTTCAACAATGCCGTAAGGTGTGGTTTGCTGCAGGCGTTTGGCTTTGCCGCGCATAAAATCGCTCAAAATCAGCGTAATGTGATACTCGTAATCGCCCGTGAACTTTTGCGTTCCCGCAACGGCAACATCGCAGGCGTTGCAGGCCACGTCCATCTTTGGGATTGTGACGGTGCCACCGCTGATGGTCATATCGTTGGTGAGCGTTGAGAAGTGCAAGTCGCGGAACTCGTCGATGCGGGTGAAATCGGCCACGCTGTTGAGCGCTTCGAGCCCGTGCAGACGGCCATTGGCAATCTTCAGCCGCCCGTCGAAATCCATATTCCGCACATCGGCCGAATCTCCTGCAAACGGCAGCAACAGCGTGAAATTCGAACTCAGCCGCCCTTCAATGTTCTCGTTGGTGACGGTAGTCTGCCCGAAATTGTCGAAAGTGCTGAACATCTGATTGATATCGATACTCGTGACCGAACCTTTGCAAGCCAACTCGCGGTGCTTGCCGCTGCGATAGGCCACACGGACATCGGCGCTGCCATCCAACGCGTTGAATTTAAGGCCGTCAACATCGATGTTATCGCCCGCATAGCGCAGCCGCCCCGAAATGTTGTCGGCACGGAACTTCTTGTAACTGAAGCCTTTGGTGCTTGCCATCAAATCAACCTTGTAGGTAATCTTCGACGGCTCGCCGTCCGATTTGGCAAACAATGGTTTAATCTGCTCATAATCAAACGCATCGGTGGAAACCGAACCGCGAATGTCCATCGTTGGGTATGGTTCAGCCACGGCCTTCAGCAGATTGCTGATGCTGCCGCTGAACGTCACGGGAATGTTGCTCAAACGCCCGCTTGTGTTGCTGATTGTCAGTGCGTTACCGTTGAGCGTGGCCGCACCGTCGACGCCCGTGAGAGTGATGTTCGAGCCGTTGGTGTAACTTGCCTGCTGCAGTTTAAGTTGGCATCGCGGATTGAGCCGCAGAAAGGCTTTCAGGTCGAACTCTTTGTTCAGGTCGATGGGGCCGCTGATGGTGAGCGTGCCGTCGGCTGCACCAGTCAGACGATCGGGGCGACTGCTGAAAATCAGGTGGTTCCACTCTTCGAGCCGTGCGTTGGTGTTCAGTTTCGCATTGATGTGCGGCTGCTTCAGGTTATCGATGCGAAGGCTGCCCGTCAGGTGGCTCTGCCCCGATGTGACATTGATTCCACTGATTGACACAAACGATTTTGGACTGTTGGCGTAGCCGCCGTTGTTGAACGTGCCTTTCAGGCTGACACTGTTGAGTTTAAGGTCGAGTTTGGGGTAACTGATGTCGGCGTTGTCGAGCCCGAAATTTGCCACAATCTTCGGCGACGAGAGATTGCTGAACTTGCCCTTAACTGTGGCATCGAACCCAACCAGGCCCGAACTGCGCACGACGGGCTTCTCTTTAGTGGCTAAAGTAAAGTAACGCAGCGCGTTAGCCACTTCAATCTTGTCGCCGTGCAATGCAAGGTCCACATAGGTGTCGGATGTCAGCAGAACAGTACCTAAAACACTGATGTTGATACCTTTAGATGACAATTGTCCTTTATTGATTCGCAGCGTGTCGTTTTTCATTGCAAGGTCCATTTTGATGCGCGTGGGCGCCAACGGCACAATCTCAATATTGTTGGCCACAATCCACTGCAGCGCCACCGAACCCTTCGTTCCAATCTCAAACTGACCGTTGTTGAGTTTGCCTTCTGCTTCAAAGTCAGGCATATACCATTCGGCGCCGTTGCCTTTGTAAAGGTTGCAGATTTGTATTTTGCAGTCTTTCAGCCCCAAATGTTCAAGATTGATTTGCATATCGGATTTGCCCGACGCCGCTTTTTTCTCTTTGATAATGTGAAAGTTATCGTTACCGCGCTTGTCAATCAGAATGTAAATCCGCCCGTCGGTCACCTTCACCGAGTTCAGTTCCAACTCGTTGTCCAAAAGTTTGCGGATGTTGAACGACAGCGATAACTTCCTGACAGCCAGCAATGTATCGGCCGTGGTGCGACCAAAACCCTTGTGGCTGAAACCTTCGGCAGGCGACTTAACAATCACATTGTCAAGCACTATTGATGCGTACGGAAAAGTATTGATGAGCGAAAAATGGATGCCGTCAACGTTCACGGGCGCGTTCAGTTCGTTGTTGATGGCCTGAATGCTGTAGTTTATCAGCCTGTCTTTCAGCAGAATGGTGCCACCAACAACAGCACCAGCCAAAACCACCAGCACAATCGCTGTCCAAATAAAAATCCGTGTCAGAATCCTGCGCATACTTATCGGTCAATCGGTCAATTGTTTAATCGGTAAATCGTAATTCAAAAATCAAAAAAAATCTGTGTTATCTGTGTCATCTGTGCGATATTATCAATCTAGTTGTTACGACTGTTTCGGAACAAGGTTCGTTTCTCGTCTTCGGTCAGGCCGTTGTAGCCCGACTTGGCAATCTTGTCCAAAATGGCGTCTATCTCTTTCTGTTCGTTGTGTTTACGTGCGTTGTAATCGTAGTCCGATTCGGCGCGGTGGTAACCGCCATCGGTACGTTTGTACGAAACCTTCATCTTCGGTTTGCGCTTGAAAATGCCTGATACAGCGTCGATTACGCGGCCAACCCACGCGGCAATATCGGTTCCTTTGCGCAGACTGACGATGTAGAGAATGCCGAACAGCGCGCCGCCGATGTGGGCAATGTGTCCGCCAGCGTTGGCGCCGTCGAGCATTGCAAGGTCAGAGACAAGGCTGAAAACGGCTATCCACTTGATTTTCACCTGTCCCAAAAACATCAGATAAACGGTGTAGTTTGGCACGTAAACGGCTGTGGTTAAAACAATTGCGTAAACCGCCGCCGAAGCACCGATGGCCATCGCATAAGTAGCATCGAAAGCAGGAAAAATGTTGAAAGCCAGCGTGTAAAGCAGCGCGCCAGCAATGCCGCCGCAGATGTAAACGTTGAGCAGTTGGCGGCCCGTAAAATACTCAAGGAAAATCCGCCCGAACCAGAACAGCCAAAGCAGATTGAACAAAATATGCAGAAATCCCTGATGCAGAAACATATAAGTGACCACGCCCCACGGATGGCGAATCAGATTTTCCCATCCCGCGTAAGCGCCCAGAAACTCAACCACAGGATTGGCCGCCTGAACGCCCGACAGCATCAACACAATATCCACAAGTTTTACCACAACAAACACCGCCAGATTGATGTAAATCAACCTGTTGAGCATATTGCTCTGCTTGAATTGTGACCAAAGAGTGTTCATTTTTTTCTCGTTGTTTAATCGTTTAATTCGGTGAATTGAATGTTTAGTCGCTTCGCTGTTTAGAAGGTTTAGCGCTTCGCTGTTTAGTTTTCCTAATGTCTCAACTTTCTAAACCTTCTAAACTTTCTCAACTTTCTCAACCTTTTAAACATCTTAACTCTCAACTTTACCTAACACCAAACACCCAACACAAAAACTTCCACCTATCAAAGCCCCGTAATCCGCTTAATATCATTCAGTTTATTCAACGCTTCAATAGGCGTAAGATTGTCGATGTCGAGATTTTTTATTTGGTCGCGGATGTCTTTGAGCACAGGGTCTTCCAACTGAAAGAAACTCAACTGAATACCCGACTGACTCTGCGGTTTGACATCGGTTTCGACGCTGCGGCGCGATTTCTCAAGGTCGCGCAGAATGTTTTCGGCGCGGGCCACCACGCTCTTCGGCATTCCTGCCATCCGCGCCACGTGGATACCGAAACTGTGGTTGCTGCCGCCAGGCACCAACTTCCTCAAAAACAGCACTTTCTTCTCAACCTCGCGCACCGAGACGTTGTAGTTTTTCACCCGCTCAAACGTCTTTTCCATCTCGTTAAGTTCGTGATAGTGAGTGGCGAACAACGTCTTGGCGCGATATTTCGGATGGTCGTGGATGTACTCAACAATGGCCCACGCAATGCTGATGCCGTCGTAGGTTGATGTGCCGCGGCCCAACTCGTCGAGCAGAATCAGGCTGCGCTCGCTGATGTTGTTCAGGATGCTCGCGGCCTCGTTCATCTCAACCATAAAGGTCGATTCGCCCACCGAGATGTTGTCCGACGCGCCCACGCGGGTGAAAATGCGGTCGATGAAGCCGATGTGCGCCGACTGCGCGGGCACGTATGAGCCAATCTGCGCCAGAATCACAATCAAAGCCGTCTGCCGCAGCAGCGCCGATTTTCCCGCCATATTCGGGCCCGTGATGATGATAATCTGTTGGTCGTCGTCGTTCAGCACAACATCGTTGGCCACGTATTCCTCGCCAGGCTGCATCTGCGTCTCAATCACGGGGTGGCGGCCGTTGCGGATTTCAAACGTGCGGCTCTCGTCAACATCGGGGCGGCTGTAGTTTCGTATCTGCGCCGTGCTTGCAAACGACAGCAGGCAGTCGATTTTCGATAACAGGCTCGCATCCAATTGGATAGCCGACACAAACTCCGACACGGCAAACACCAAATCGCTGTAAATCTTCTGCTCAAGTGCCAGAATCTTTTCCTCGGCGCCCAGAATTTTCTCCTCGTACTCCTTCAGTTCGGGCGTGATGTAGCGTTCGGCGCTCACCAGCGTCTGCTTGCGAATCCACTCCTCGGGCACGCGGTCTTTGTAGGTGTTGCGCACCTCGATGTAGTAGCCGAACACGTTGTTGAAACTGATTTTGAGCGACGGAATCTCGGTTCTTTCGCTCTCTTTTTGCTGAAGTTCAATCAGATAGTCTTTGCCCGAATAGGCGATGTGGCGCAACTCGTCGAGTTCGGCACTCACGCCTTCGTTTATCACGCCGCCCTTGGCAATCTGCACAGGCGGGTCAAGTTGAATCTCTTTTTCGATGCGCTGACAGATTGACGCACAAGGATTTAACTGCTCGCCGATGGCCTGAAGCGCCGCCACACCCGACTGCTCGCACACCTTTTTCACAGGCCCGATGGCCTTCAGAGCGTTCTTCAGCGCCAGCATCTCGCGCGGGTTGATGCGCCCGAATGTCACCTTGCTGATGAGTCGTTCAAGGTCGCCAACGTTCTTCAGTTCGCCTTCAACAGTCTGCTTAGCCTCAACATTATCAATAAAATAGGTCACAATCTGCTGACGCTCGTTGATGGCCGTCACATTCTTCAGCGGCAGCGACACCCAGCGTTTCAGCATTCGCGAGCCCATCGGCGTCAGCGTGTTGTCGATGATGTCGATAAGGCTGTGGCCGTCTTCGTTCAACGGGCTGAAAATCTCAAGGTTACGAAACGTGAAACGGTCAATCCACACGTACTCGTCCTCGGCAATGCGGCGGATTCCCGTGATGTTGCCGATTTGCGAGTGTTGGGTGATGTCGAGATAGTAAAGTATTGAACCAGCGGCAATTGTGCCCAAAATTTGGCGGTCGATGCCGAAACCTTTGAGCGACTGCGTCTGAAAATGCTTGAGCAGACGGTCGGTTGCGGCCTGCTCCGAAAACACCCACTCGTCGATGGCGTAAATGTAGAACCCCATTCCGAACAGTTCCTGAAACTGCTCCTTTGTGCCGCGCTTGTAGATGATTTCTTTCGGTCGGAAACTCTGTATCAGTTTGTTAGCGTACTCAACACTGCCTTCGGCCACATAAAATTCTCCAGTTGAGATGTCGAGAAACGCAATGCCCGCCATCTTTTTTTCGATGTAAACCGATGCCAGAAAGTTGTTCTCGCGGTTCTCAAGAATGTTGTCATTAGTCGAAACGCCAGGCGTAACCAATTCAGTAACACCGCGTTTCACAAGCGTTTTGCAAAGTTTCGGGTCTTCGAGTTGCTCGCAGATGG
>JAEEPS010000156.1 GCA_016284875.1 Salinivirgaceae bacterium
CTCGATGGGCTCGTTTGTCGTCAGCAGTTACCCCGTGAAGATGATGTGGACCGATTTTGTGCTGGTGTTCGTCACAGTGGTGGGCATCGGGCTGCTTGCCGCTTGGTACCCAATCAGGCTATTCACAAAACGCTATCTGTCTGATTTCCCTGATGAAAACGAAGGGGTGTAACCGCCGATTTATCATCACATTCCGCCCAAAGTTGGCTCACCGTTTTTCCAAAAACAGGATGCACAAAATCTGCTGAGATTTCGCACAACGGGCGCAGCACAAAATTGCGGCGGTGCATAAGCGGATGCGGCACTTGCAGGTCGGGCTGGCTGATGATTTGATGGTCGAAAAATATAATGTCGATGTCGATGGTGCGGGGCTCATAGCCGTTGCCGCTGCGGGTGCGCCCAAGTTCGGACTCAATCTGCAGGCAATGCTCAAGCACGGCGTGCGGCTCAAGTTCGGTTTCAACCATAACCGCCTGATTCAGAAATATCTGCTCGGCATTGAATCCCCACGGCTCTGACTGGTAAACGGCCGACTGGCTCACAACGCGCCCCACACGGCGGCCAATCATCGCGACAGCGTTTTGCAGATAGTTCCGCGTATCGCCCACATTTCCGCCCAAACAGAGATAGACCGCTTCCATAATTAGTTGAAAATTCGCAAGATAGGTTCGCTGTAACTAACCCGATAACTTTTGAGCGAGTAGCGGGCCTTGCCCGATGTGGGCATTCCGCAATTGATAAGTTCAAATTTCGAGCCGCAAACAGGGCAAACGGCGCCTGCAATGTTGCCATCGTCGGGCTGAACGGCGCAAGTATCGCTCACTTCGTAGGTGCAGGTGCAGTCGAAGGCATTGAAAACGTTGCCCGACGTGTGGTAAACGATTATCCCATTGCCGCCGTAGCCGCAGTCCTTCACCACTACACGGCTGTTATCGCTCTGCAAATCAATGTATTTCGCGTCAAGCGTGTTAATCCGCACCTTCACTTCGGTCCACGGCACCACATCATCGTCGTTGTTAAAACACGAAACACACGCCGCCGCGGTTGCTAAAATGCAAAAAGTGAGTACCTTTGACAAAGATTTGCAAATCATTGCGCTGATGAAATTTATTGTCGCAAATATACTGTTTTTATTGCTGATGGCAGCGCCGTTCGCTTCATCGGCCCAATATCAGTATCTGTTTGACAACAAATCGGACAAGCACAAGCACAACGTGAAAAGCGACATCGAGATGCTGAAAGCAAACGTGGAAGAGTACAAAAAGATGAAGCAGGAAGCGAAGGAAGACCGCAAGGCGTCGCGGCAGACAATGAACCATACCTATCGTATTCAGAAGCGCTACACGCGGCGGCGGATGATGGAATCGCGCTGCAAGGCGGCCGAATTCAACGGCGACCATCACTTCTGGTGCGAGCCGCTTCACCGCTTATGGCGCCACGGCGATTTCATGCCGTACATTTTCGCCCACAACAAGGGCAAATGCAAAATGAGCGTGAAAAAATAGGCGGTTTTGTTTTTTGCATGCCCTAACGGGCAGAAATTGTAAGAAAATTTAAAACAAAATTGTTCATAATCAGGTTCTAACCAAATTAATCCAAACAAACCCCATTTTTTTAGGATAAATTTGGGTTCGTTTGGTTAGAGATAAATGATTTAAATTCAATTTTTTTATAAATTTTATATCCATTTTTCTATAAATTTCTCGCGCAAGCGACACCGCTATTTTTTTTGATTAATTCAGGTTCGTTTGGTTAGAGATAAATAACTAAAAACACATCGCGAAAGCGGCACCGTCATTTTATGTTGGCAAAACCGCTATTTTAAGTACCTTTGCACTCGTTTTAAAAACAACAATATATGTTAGACAAGATAAAGGAATTGGCAGGCTCTGTTCAGCAGTTCCAGGCCAATTCGGCGGAAAGCCTTGAGCAGTTCCGTTTGAAATTCTTAAGTAAGAAAGGCGAAATCGGCCAGTTGTTCGATGAGTTCCGCACCGTTCCAGCCGAAATGAAAAAGCAGTTTGGCGCCGAAATCAACAAACTGAAACAGTTTGCACAGCAGAAATACGACGATGCCGCCGCGGCTCTCGAAAACGCAGTGTCTGACGACAGCCGCCACGACCTGACGCGCCCTGGCGAGCCGTTCGAGATTGGCACCCGCCACCCCATTTCAATCGTCAAGAACGAGATTGTGGACATCTTCAGCCGCATCGGGTTCACCGTTGCCGAAGGTCCCGAAGTTGAAGACGACTGGCACGTGTTCTCGGCAATGAACTTCGCCGCCGAACACCCCGCACGCGATATGCAGGACACCTTCTTTGTTGAGAAGAAATCGATGGAGCCCGACCCGCACGACATTCTGCTGCGCACACACACATCGAGCGTGCAG
This sequence comes from Salinivirgaceae bacterium, assembly GCA_016284875.1. Taxonomy (GTDB): domain Bacteria; phylum Bacteroidota; class Bacteroidia; order Bacteroidales; family SZUA-534; genus RUG13583. The sequence goes on from JAEEPS010000156.1 coordinate 2,390, forward strand.
TCGCGCATAATGGAGAAACGCCAGCCGCCAATCCGCATGATTTTCCCTGGCCGCGTGTTCCGCAACGAAGCCATTTCGGCCCGCGCACACTGCATCTTCCACCAGGTTGAAGGTTTGTATGTGGCTGAAAACGTCTCGTTTGCCGATTTGAAGCAGACACTTTTATATTTTGCCAAAGAGATGTTCGGCAACGATACCAAAATCCGTCTGCGCCCGTCGTACTTCCCGTTCACCGAGCCGTCGGCCGAAATGGACGTGTCGTGCTCAATCTGCGGCGGCAAAGGCTGCAACATCTGCAAGGGCACTGGATGGCTCGAGATTCTGGGTTGCGGCATGGTTGACCCCAACGTGCTGAAAAACTGCGGCATCGACAGCGAGAAATACACAGGTTTCGCCTTTGGCATGGGCGTTGAGCGCATTG
>JAEEPS010000089.1 GCA_016284875.1 Salinivirgaceae bacterium
TTCGGACTAATGCCTAGTGCCTAATGCCTAATGCCTAATGCCTAATGCCTAGTGCCTAACACCCAACACCAAGAAAGTAAACAAAATACCTACAGTTATGTCAAGTTTTGATTTAAATAAAATTGTCCGCCCGAACGTGCTTGCAATGGAGCCTTATTCTTGCGCTCGCGACGAGTTTGAGGGCGAAGCCGCCGTCTTTTTGGACGCGAACGAGAATTCGCTCGGCTCGCTGGCTGGCGACGGCTACAACCGCTACCCCGACCCGCGGCAGACGCAACTGCGCGTGAAGGTGGCGAAAATAAAGGGCGTAAAACCCGAACAAGTGTTCTTCGGCAACGGCAGCGACGAGCCTATCGACTTGCTTTTCAGGGCTTTCTGCCGCCCCACGATTGACCGCGCCATTATCAATCCGCCCACCTACGGAATGTATAAGGTGCAGGCCGCTATCAACGAAACGCCGATTGACGAGATTCTGCTGACGCCTGATTTTCAGTTGCAAACCGATAAGATTCTGGCTGCGGTAACGCCCAACACAAAGTTGATTTTCGTCTGCTCGCCGAACAATCCGTCGGGCAACCTAATGAAACGCGCTGATATTGTGCGACTTATCGAGAGTTTCAATGGCATTGTGGTGGTTGACGAGGCTTATATCGATTTTGCTGAAACAGAGTCGTTTACGCAACTGATTGACCGCTACCCCAACCTGATTGTGCTGCAAACGTTCAGCAAGGCCTGGGGAATGGCCGCGCTGCGTTGCGGAATGGCCTTTGCGCAGAAGGCGGTGATTGACGTGCTGCTCAAAATCAAGTACCCCTACAACATTAACATTCTCACGCAAGAGACTGTGTTTAAGGCACTTGACCGCGAGGCGGAGAAAAACGCAATGGTGAAGCAAATTCTTGCCAACCGCGCCGAACTGATTTGCAGGCTAAACGCTTGTAAATGTGTTGAATGCACCTATCCGACCAACGCCAATTTTGTGCTGGCCAAGGTTACTGACGCGCCCGCAATCTACCGATTCCTGGTGAGCCGCGGAATCATTGTCCGCAGCCGCCACAACGTTGCGCTCTGCACCAACGGACTGCGCATTACGGTGGGCAAAGCGGGTGAAGACGACACTTTGATTAACGCTTTAAATGAATTTGGTAAAACATTGTAAAACAGTTAATAATAACTCGCTCTGACTCGGCTGTCGCCGAGTGCACAGATTACACTGATTTGCACAGACATAAATAACGCTAACTTATTAATACATAACGATATGACTAAACGCAGAGCATTGTTTATCGACCGCGACGGCACGCTGATTGTTGAGCCGCCCGTAACGTTTCAGGTTGACAATCTCGACCAACTCGAGTTTCTGCCTGGAGTTTTGCGGAATCTCTATTTCATTCGCAAAAACCTTGATTTTGAATTGGTTATCGTCTCAAATCAGGACGGATTGGGCACGCCGTCGAATCCGCAGGAGAACTTCGACAAGGTTCAGGCAAAAATGCTGCAAACATTTGAAAACGAGGGTGTAACATTCGACGACATACTTATCGACCCGTCGCTGCCCGAAGAGAACAAACCCACGCGCAAGCCTGGCATTGCAATGCTAACTAAATACACGTCAGGCGATTACGACCTTGAAAACTCGTATGTTATTGGCGACCGCCCCACCGATATGCAAATGGCGCAGAACCTTGGCTGCAAGGGCCTTTATCTTGGAAATGAAGAACTTACACTGCCCAACTGCCGCCGTTGCGCCAACTGGGACGAGGTTTGCGAGATTCTGTTTGCTGGCGAGCGCGTGGCCACCGTGCAGCGCACCACCAAAGAGACCGACATTTATATCAAAATAAACCTTGATGGCACGGGTAAGTGCAACATTTCCACAGGTTTAGGTTTCTTCGACCATATGCTTGAGCAGATTGGCCGCCACTCGGGCAGCGACCTTGAAATCCGCGTGAAGGGCGACCTGAACGTTGACGAGCACCACACCATTGAGGACACCGCAATCGCGCTCGGCGAGGCCATTCTGAAGGCTCTGGGCGACAAGCGCGGCATTGAGCGCTACGGCTTCTGCCTGCCAATGGACGACTGCCTGTGCAGCGTGGCACTCGATTTCGGCGGCCGCCCCTGGCTGGTTTACGACGCCAAATTCAACCGCGAGAAGATTGGCGACGTGCCCACCGAAATGTTCCTGCACTTCTTCAAAAGTTTGAGCGACGCGGCTCGTATGAATCTGAATATCAAGGCCGAAGGCGACAACGAGCACCACAAGATTGAGGGCATTTTCAAGGCTCTGGCAAAGTCAATCAAAATGGCTGTGAAACGCGATATTTACAAGTATGAACTGCCGAGTACGAAGGGAGTGCTGTAGAATTACGAATTTTGAATTACGAATTACGAATGCGAAATTCAGAATTTAGAATGTAGAATTCAGAATAAAATGTTAACAATTAAATATTTACTGTTATGAGAAGATTGTTTTGGGCAGCGATGGGCATTGCATTGATTTCGATGGTGTTTGCAAATTGCAAAAAAGACCCCACCTATTCAGTTCAAGTAACTGCCACCGAAGGCGGAACCGTTGAAGGACAGAACGGTGAATACAAAGAAGGCGAAACGGTTGTATTTACAGCGATTCCTGCTGATGGTTATTATTTTACCAATTGGAGCGATGGTAACACCGACAACCCACGTTCAATAGTTACCACAAGCGATATTTCCCTTACTGCCAAATTTATAGGTGTTACCCCCAAAGAAGGCGGGATAGTAGAAACAAAGAAAGAAGGCAATTCATTTGTGTTTACGGCAGTTCCTTCGAACGGCTACTATTTCACCCAATGGAGCGATGGCAGCACCGACAACCCGCGCACAATAACTATTTCAGCAAGCGATATAACACTCGAAGCCCAATTCGCACAAAACGCGCTCATTACCATAACCGCAGGCAGCAACGGCACCATTGGCGGTTCTGACAACGGCCGCTACGCACAGGGCGAGACTCTTACATTCACTGCCATACCTGCAATGGGCTATTGTTTCAGCCAATGGTCCGACGGTAATATCAGCAACCCGCGCGAAATAACTGTTGGCAAAGACGATATTTCACTTACCGCAGAATTTGTTGAGCAGCCCGCTATTGCAACAGTCGATTTAGGGCTTGAAAGCGGCAACCTTTGGGCAACCTGCAATGTTGGCGCTGTTAACCCGTGGAACTATGGCGGTTACTACGCTTGGGGCGAAACCCAAACAAAAGACGATTACAGTTGGGATACATATAAGTATTGCAAAGGCTCGATAGAATCTTTTACAAAATATTGCAACAAAGCAGATTATGGCAACAATGGCTTCACCGATACCCTTACCACACTCGAAGCAGCCGACGATGCCGCCACTGCCGCATTTGGTGAAGGCTGGGCAATGCCCACCAACGCAGAGTGGGAAGAACTATATAGCCAATGCTATTGGGTTTGGACTGAAAACTACAATAATCGGAACGCAAGAGGTTATATAGTTTACAAAGCAAAGTCGGCAGGCGACAAAGGAATTAAAGTTTATTATGACGGCACACCTTCAGCGTCATACTCTCTGACCGACGCCCACATTTTTCTTCCGGCTGCCGGTGACCGCTATTTGACAAACCTTTACGGCGCGGGTTTGGGCGGCTACTACTGGTCGGCTTCGCTCCACGAGAACGACCCGTACGGCGCCCGTTGCTGCTGCTTCATCAGTAGCAGCGTGGAACCGTCGGACTACTACGCCCGCTACTATGGGTGCTCCGTTCGCCCCGTCAAACGACCATAAAGCCCTGAAACTTAAAACTTTAAACTTAAAAAACTTATAACCTTCAATGAAATTAGCAATTGTAAAATACAACGCTGGCAATGTGCAGTCGGTTGAGTTTGCGCTTAACCGTTTGGGAATCAACCCCATTGTGACCGACGACGTGCGCGAACTGCAAACCGCCGACAAGGTGATTTTCCCTGGCGTGGGCGAAGCGAGCAGCGCAATGGATTATCTGCGCAAGCGCGGTTTGGACAAGGTAATCAAAGAGTTACGGCAGCCCGTGCTGGGTATCTGCCTTGGAATGCAACTGATGTGCCGCCACTCGGAGGAGAACAACACCGACTGTCTGGGCATTGTCGACCTGAATGTCAGCAAGTTCCCCCCACTCGACAAAGTGCCGCATATGGGCTGGAACTCAATCCGTTGCGCCGACAATCCGCTCTTCCGCGGCCTGCCCGACGAGCCGTTCGTCTATTTCGTCCACAGTTATCACGCCGAAATTGGTGAGGCCACAATCTGCACGTCGGAGTACATTGAGCCCTTCACGGCTGGCTTGTGCAGCGGCAACTTCTTCGGCCTTCAGTTCCACCCCGAAAAGAGCGGCGCTGTTGGTCAGCAAATTCTGCAAAATTTTGTAAATCTATAAGATATGGAAATAATACCTGCAATCGACATAATTGGCGGGCAGTGCGTGCGGCTCACGCAGGGCGACTACAGCCGAATGACCGTCTATGCCAAAAATCCGCTCGACGTGGCGCTGCAGTTCTGCGACGCTGGAATCCGCCGCCTGCACCTTGTGGACCTTGACGGCGCAAAGGCTGGCCACATAATCAACTACAAGACCATTGAACTGATTGCGGGCCGTACGCCGCTGGTAATCGATTTTGGCGGTGGCCTGAACAGCCACGACGACCTGCGCATTGCCTTCAGTTCTGGCGCTCAAATGGTTACGGGCGGAAGCATTGCCGTGCGTCAGCCCGAAACGTTCCGCCAATGGCTGAAGGATTTCGGGCCCGAGAAGATTATTCTGGGTGCCGACGCGCGCAACGGAAAGATTGCAATCAAAGGCTGGCAGGAAGAGTCGGAACTGACTATCAACCAACTGATTGACAACTACAAAGCCGACGGAATCGACAAGATTATCTGCACCGACATTTCGAAGGACGGCGCAATGAAAGGCCCGTCGTTTGAGTTGTACAACAGCCTGATGCGCGATTTCCCCGAGCAGAAGTTCATTGCAAGCGGCGGAATCTCGTGCTTCGACGACGTGCTGAAACTGAAAATCAACGGAATGTACGGCGCCATTATCGGCAAAGCCATTTACGAGAAAACCATAACAATGAAGCAGTTGGAGCAGTTGGCGGAGGACAATTGACAATGGACAGTTGACAATGGACAATGGACAATGGACAATTGAGAATCGAGAATTGAAAATTAAAAGACGACGGACTACGGACAACAGACTACGGACAAATGCCTAATGCCTAGTGCCTAGTGCCTAATGCCTTAAAACTTAATAACTTATAACTTTCAACTTGTAACTTGTAACTATATGTTAACCAAACGAATAATCCCCTGCCTTGACGTGAAGAACGGCCGCACGGTTAAAGGCGTGAATTTCCTTGAGTTGCGCGACGCTGGCGACCCTGTTGAGTTGGGCGCGTTGTATGCGCGTAACGGTGCCGACGAACTTTGCTTTCTCGACATTTCGGCCACTCTTGAGCAGCGCAAGACGTTTGCCGAACTGGTGCGCGAGATTGCCCGCAACGTGAACATTCCGTTCACCGTGGGCGGCGGAATCGGCAGTGTGGCCGAAGTGGGCACGCTGCTCAACGCTGGCGCCGACAAGATTACCGTCAACTCGGCGGCCGTGCGCAATCCGCAACTAATCAGCGATTTGGCTGGGCAGTTCGGGTCGCAGTGCGTGGTTCTGGCCATTGACACCAAGTTCGACAACGGCGAGTGGTTCGTCTATACCCATGGCGGAACACGCCCCACCCCCATTCGCACAACCGACTGGGCGCGAGAGGCTTACAACCGTGGCGCTGGCGAGATTCTGCTCACAAGTATGAACCACGACGGCACCAAAAACGGCTTTGCGCTCGACATTACGAGCACAATCTCGCAATTGGTTAATATTCCTGTGATTGCGTCGGGTGGCGCGGGCACAATGGCGCACTTTGTCGATGTTTTCCGCGAAGGCCGCGCCGATGCCGCACTCGCCGCAAGCATTTTCCACTTCAAGGAAATTGAGATTATGGACTTGAAGAAATATCTGAAAGAGAACGGGATAAGCGTGAGAGTGTAATTGAGAATGGACAATTGAAAATTGAAAATTGCATAACTAATTAACAATTCACTAAACTCTAAACTCTAAACTCTAAACTCTAAACTCTAAACACTAAACATTTAACTATGACCCCTGATTTTGAAAAAGACCCGAACGGATTGCTGCCTGCAATTGTTCAGGACGCCAACACTGGCAAGGTGCTGATGCTGGCCTATATGAACCGCGAATCGTACGACCTGACGCTGAAAACTGGCAAGGCCACCTTCTACTCTCGCAGCCGCAAACAGTTGTGGCTCAAGGGCGAGACTTCGGGACATTTTATGCTGGTGAAGGAAATCTATCTCGATTGCGACCTTGACACCATTCTTGTGAAAGCCGCCCCCTGCGGCCCCGCCTGCCACACTGGCTCTGAAAGTTGCTTTTTCAATAAGGTGCTGTAATACAATAGAAATACACAAAAAAAACGGCCCGTAGGTCGCTTTTTTTATAACACTTACCTCCTATTTTTCAAACGGATAGCGCAGTCCGATTCGTTGGCGCATGGCATCGAGCAATTGCATGCTCGATTCAGTATCGTCGAGCGTGCGAAGCGGGTTCTCGGTGAGTCCGCAGCGCAGACAGTCGGTCACCGACTGCGCTTCGTAGTCGTAACCGGCCGTTGTGCGACGGTCAATGAATGTTTCAGCCACCTTTTCGCCTATTATTAATTGTGCACGGCGGCTCATATGGAATTCGCTGACAATCACCTTGCCCTTGGTGCCGACAATGTAGGCGTCGTTCACAAGCAAGGCGTCGGAACTTGTTGCGTATAAGCCCGATACGCCATTCTGATATTCAACTTGAATGGAATCGACATTGTCAATGCCGCGGTCGGTCATTTGGGCGGTTATTGAGTAACTTTTTTCAAGAGATTGCGCCATCAGCCGCCCGAAATTCAGGTTATAGACGGCAAGGTCGAGCAGCGAGCCGGCTGCCAGATTGGGATTGAAAAACCGGCCTTGCGGGTCGTTGCGCATCACAAAACCCAGATTGGCCTGAATCAACTCAATGCGCCCCAGCACCCCCGATTTAACCCATTCAAGCGCCTTCTGCGTTGTGGGCAGAAAGTTGGTCCAGAAGGCTTCCATCAAGAAAAGATGCCGGCGCTCGGCTTCGGCCCGCATCACGGCAAACTCGGCGGCATTCACGGTCACAGGCTTCTCGCACAGAACGTGCTTGCCATGTTTCAGGCAGAGCATGGTGTGCTCAAGGTGGAAGTTGTGCGGCGTGGCAATATAAACAATGTCGATGTCGGCATCGGCGGCCAACTGCTCGTAACTGCCGTAAGCGCGGGCAATTCCAAACCTATCGGCAAAGGCTTTCGCCCTTGACAACTCGCGTGCGGCCACAGCCACAATCTTGGCGCCCTTAACCCGACGGAAATCACCCGCCATTTTCTCGGCAATCCATCCCGAACCGATTATTCCCCATTTAATCATTTGAGTAGCAAGTTTTTAATTATGAACATCAATCGCTTATCGACATTTTCAAGTTTTTAAAGATATGCGTTTTTAAATGCATCGATTTTTCGACTAGTCGATTAAAAAGAACATTTGGGCACAAAAAAAGCCGTCCTGATGGACGGCCTTAGTTATTCTCTGTCAGAAAAATTATTTCTTTTTATTTTCGTCGTATTCAGCGTTCAAGCCTTCGATGATGTCGTTTGTGATGTTGTACGACTCATTGGCGTACCACATGCTGCCGCCGATGGTGCGGGTCAGAACGAACTTATAGCGCTCCGGAGTATTGTATTTGGCAACGTAAGCCGAAATCTTCTCGAACAGTTGGTTGTTCATATTCTGCTGTTCAACAGCCAGTTGGTTCGAGTACTCGTCCTGAAGGCGTTGGAATTCCTGCTGACGGACAACCAGGCGCTGCTGCTCTTCTTCGGCGCGTTGGGTGGTCAGGAAGATGCCCTTCTGAACCTTGTCTTGGAAGGTCTCAATGTCCTTCTGCAGTGATTTTGCGTCGCGCTCGAGTTTCGACTGCATATTGGCGTACTTCTTCATAATTGCGTCGTTCAACTCAATCGAGAGTTTGTAGTTCACAAGGATTGAATCAACGTCGATAAATGCGATGTCGCAAGCGCCTACGGCTGTAGAATCGTTGGCCGCAACGGCAGCCGGAGCCTGTGTTTGGTTTGCACAACTTGTTGCAAATAAGCCCATTGCAACCACTGCAATTGCACAGGCGAAAATTGAATTTGTCTTCATATAAATCTGTTTATTCTTTAAAAATTAGTGTCCAAATATAGATATTTCCGCCAATCGCAACCACCATTCGCGAAAAATCGTTTCTGTTTAGATTTCTTTTTTCGTTTTAGTTATGTACCGGATGGCAAAGAACGACAGCACAACCGTGAATACCAGGCCGATTGAGTATCCCCAGACGGGCGGTAACGATAATCCTTCAGGTGCCAATAATATATATGTGCTGCAGACCGAAGTCATAAAAATGGCAGGAATGAGCGTGATAATATAGCGGCGGCCGTGGCGGTACAGATAGGCCGTGATAGCCCACAAAGTGAAGATTGACAGCGTTTGGTTGAACCAACCGAAATAGCGCCAAAGCACGGCAAAATCGATAAGCATCAGCACGGCCGAAATGGCGAAGATTGGCACCGAAACGGCAAGGCGTTTGGGTATGGTGTTCTGCGGAAAGTGCAGAAAATCAGCGGTTATGAGTCGAGCCGAGCGCAGTGCGGTGTCGCCCGAAGTGATTGGGGCGGCCACCACGCCTAGAATGGCCAGAACGGCGCCTATGCGGCCCATCCAGTCGTTGCAAATGAAGTTGACAATGTTGGCGGGGTTGCCGTTCATCTTCAGCGCCAGCCCTTCCGACGTTCCGCCAGCGTACTTGATTGCGGCGGCGGCCCAAATCAGAGCCACAAAGCCTTCGGTAATCATCGCGCCGTAGAAAGCAATGCGGCCGTAGCGCTCGCTTTTCAGGCAGCGGGCCATCATCGGGCTCTGCGTGGCGTGGAATCCGCTTATGGCGCCACAGGCAATGGTTATGAACAGGAACGGAAAGATACTCAATCCTTTAGGGTGGTGAGTATGGAAGGCTTCGGTGATTTCGGGCATCGGACCGCTATGGCTGAAAATGCCAATGAAAACGCCGGCGGCCATAATGAGCAGCGCCAGTCCGAACACGGGGTAAATCTTGCCTATGAGCGTGTCGATTGGCAGCAGCGTGGCCATCATATAATAGCAGAAAATGATAATGCACCAGAACGTCTTGCCGCCAATGAATCCCGACGTCGGCGTAAGCCCTTCGAGCAAGCCGGCTGGCGTGGTTACGAACACAGCACCCACCATCACCATCAGCAACAATGAGAAGACGCGCATCACCTGACGCACGCCCAAGCCCAGTTCATCGCCCACAATCTCAGGCAGCGACGCGCCGTCTTTGCGCAGCGAAATCATTCCCGACATAAAATCGTGAACCGCGCCACCGAAAATGCAGCCCAGCACAATCCAAAGGTAGGCCGCGGGGCCGAACAGAATACCGCCAATGGCGCCGAAAATCGGGCCTGTGCCGGCAATGTTAAGAAACTGAATCAGAAACACTTTCCAAAGCGGCATCGGAATGTAATCCACGCCGTCCTGACGCGTGTAGGCAGGCGTCTGACGGTTGCTGTCAACCCCGAACACCCGCTCAACAAAGGCACCGTAGAACACATATCCGAGCACGAGTGCCAAAACTGATACGATGAAAGTTATCATAATTGGATATTTTTTTAAACAATGTGCGAAGGTAGAAAATTTGGTGAATCAGTATACTGCTGAATCGGTGAATCATTTAAAGCCACAAAAAAAGCACAACCCCATTGGAATTGTGCTTTCTATACTGATTATGAAATCTTATTTCTTCTGATTATTCCCCATTATCATATTGTATTGCACGGTGATGTAACCGTCGTTGGGGAAAATCTTGTTAGCCAGCGTGATAACCGACTCGGCGTCTTTCTTGCGTTTCTCGGCCACCAAATCCTGGGTGTACTTCATAATGCCGTCAACAATCATGCTCTTGACAATTGGGTCGGGCTTGATGCTGCCGCCGTTGACAATCTGCTCGGTGAGTTTGGTGCGGGCCTCGCTCATTTCGTGTTCGCCCTGCGTCACGTTGTTCGACATGCATTTTAAAATGCCCGAATAGTACATGAACAGATAGTCGGTTTTCTGGTTCAGTTTCTCGTAGTTTTTGGCTGCGGTTGCCGCTTTCGAGTAGTTTCCTTTGTCGAAATTCGTCTTAATCTCGGTTTTAACGTGTTTCTTCAGTTCGTTGATGAAATCGAGATTCTGCGCGTAGAGTTCACCTTCCACATCCTTGCGGATGAATTTCTGCGTGTACTTGATTGCCTGACGCATGCCATCCTTGTAGTCGGCGGCAACTTCGGCATCGGGCGACTCATAAAGTTTCACCATGCACATGGCCGCATACAAGTGCGGTTCGGCCTCGCGGCTTGCTGCTGGATCCTCGCACATATCTTCGGCCTTGAACAAGCAAATCTCATATTTACCTGAATTGTAGAGTTTTGCCAATTTCTGATTGTGTCCGCCTTTCACCTGCGCAAATGCATTGGCACAAACAATCAGGCTTAATGCCGTATAAACAAGACGTAAATTCATTGGTTTCAATTTTTATCTCACAAAAGAAATCAAACGTCGCTAAATAAACAATTTTTTTAAGACGATATTGTTGGAAAGCATCCTAAATAATCAACATAAAATGCACACGGACGCCCGAAAATGCGGCAAACTGACTTGTTAACCAATCGTTTCATGTTATTAACATTCTGAACTCAAATATCAAATTTCTAATATTTTTGTCGCAACTAATTGAACTTTTATGCAGAAACCTATACAAGACTTCTCGGTAGGCTACACAATGCTGAAGCACTATTCGAGATTTTTCGTCAGGAAATTTTTCAAGACGACCACCATTGTCGGGCTCGACAACATTCCGAAGGACCGCCCAGTGATTATCACACCGAACCATCAGGACACACTGATGGACGCTCTGTGCATTATCTACAATGTGCACGGCCGTGCGGTTTTCATGGCTCGCGCCGATATTTTCGGCAAGTCGAAGTTGATAGCCAACACACTGAGATTCTTGAAGATACTCCCACTCTACCGCATCCGCGACGGTGTGAAGCAGTTGCAGAACAACGACGCATCGTTTGAGGAGGCTGTGGGCGTGCTGCAGGACCGTCAGAAACTGGTTGTGCTGCCCGAGGGAAGCCACGTTGGCGAGCGCCGTCTGCGCCAGTTGAAGAAAGGCGTGGCGCGAATTGCCTTCATGGCCGAGGAGCGCAACAATTTTGAGTTGGGGCTCGAGATTGTGCCCGCAGGACTCGACTACACGCATTATATCAACGTTGGAGCACGGTTTATGGTGCAGTACGGCAAGCCCATTCAGGTGGCCAAATACAAGGATTTGTACCACGAGAATCCGCAAAAAGCGATGGCTGCGCTGATGGACGAAATCCGCGCAGGAATGCTGCCGCTGATGCTCAATTTGGACAACGAGGCCGAGTACAAAACGCTTGAAACTCTGGACGATATCTATATCAACGACCTTTACAAAGGCCGCCAGAGCCGCCGCAGCGTGAAGCACACCGACATACTTGCCCAAAAGCAGCAGATGGGACAAAAACTATTGGATTTAGCACAGTCGCAATCGGCTGAATATGAAAATATTAAACCGCTGGCCGATGAGTTCAGCACACTGCTGAAAAAACTCAATCTGCGCCTTTGGGCTGTTGCCAAAGACAGTTATTCGGCCATTGGAATCTTCTTCAGCCGCCTGCTGCAACTGCTGTTCCTGCCCGTTTTCGTGGCTGGATTCGTGCCGAACATTCTGCCGTTCGCACTGCCGATGCGCCTCTCGCGCGGCATCAAAGACCCGCAGTTCTTGAGTTCGGTGCGGTTTGTGATTGCCGTGGTGCTGTTCTTCCTCTGCCATCTTATCTACTTGATTCCGTTGCTGATATTCTTGCCGAAATGGTGGATGGCCTTTATAGTTCTGATTGTGCTGCCCTATCTGGGCTCACTGGCATTCCGCTACTATGTGTGGTTCCGCAAGACAACGGCCCGCGCCCGCGTCAACCGTATGCGCCGCCGCAAAAACGCCGACTGGCTGCGCCTGACCGAGTGCCGCGACGCCATTCTGAACGTGCTGCGGAAGATGTAAGCAGGTGAGTGTCAGTAACAAGTTGACAGACGGCGCAAAGATTACACCAACCGTTGCCGATAATCGGCGATAATGTGTACTTTTGACACAAAATTTAAAAAGGTGATGAGTGCTAATAAATCGGTTATAATTATTGCGGCGGTTTTTGTACTGTTCGCGCAAATGGCTGTTGGTCAGGACGAAACCACCAAGATTGCAAACAATAAGGTGAGCCTTAACGGCAAGGAATACTACCTTCACATTGTGCGTAAGGGCGAGACTTTGAGCGCCATCAGCCGCGCCTACGAAGTGCCTGTTGATTCGATTATCGCCGACAATCCGCAACTGACCTACCAAATCCATCCTGACCAATACATCAAAATCCGTGTCAAGAAGGAAGAAAAAATGCCCGAGAATTACAGCTATCACCTTGTCACTAAAGGCGATACGCCATACAACATCGCCAAGCGATATGGCATCAGCATCGACGAGCTCTACAAGAACAATCCGGGTGCCGAGCTTGGCATTAAAATCGGCGACAGGCTGAAAATCAAATCGATAGAAAAAGAAGAAACGGCTGTGGCCGAAGAGCAGCAAGCCGACACAACCTTCATACTTCACAAGGTTGCCAAGCAGGAAACATTGTTCGGCATAGCACGGCAGTACCAAACCACGCCGGCCGAGATTGAGAAGATGAATCCCGAAATTGTCGGGCGCTCAATCCAAGTTGACGAGATGCTGAAAGTACCTATTCAAAAGGCTGTGGCCGAAGAAGTTATCGAAGGCGATTTCGATTTTCATAAGGTTGAGAAGCAAGAGACACTTTACGGCATTGCCCGCTCTTACGGCTTGAAAGACAAGGATTTGCTGAAAATCAATCCAAGCCTGAAAAAACGCGGTCTGCAGGAAGGTGAGCTCATTCGCATCCCGAAAGGGGCACAAAAAGAGAACCAACCGCAAGTGGTTGAGACACAGCAGCCCGAACCGAAAGAGCCGGTGATTACCGAAGCAGAGCGTGAGCGCATTGAAGCCTACGAAGCCGACAACCGCAAGATGCACACCGTGCAGAATGCCCAACTCGACAAGTCGAAAACCTACAAAGTGGCTTTTTTCCTGCCGTTCTACCTGAATATGAACGACACCACAGGGTGGGGCGAGCACAACGGAAAAATCTACGCCCGCTCAAAGAGTTTTATTGAGTTCTACGCCGGCGCGATGTTGGCACTCAATGAGTTACGCAAGCAGGGCGTGTCGTTCGACGTGAATGTCATCGACACCAAGGGCGACAGCGTTTACATCACTAACTATATGCGCACTCACGACCTTTCGGACTACAATATGTTCATCGGGCCGGCGCTCAACAGCGAGCTGCAGGTGGTTGGCGACTATGCGTGGGAGCACCAAATCAACATTGTGTCGCCGCTGTCGGTCAAGAGCTCGTTCATCGACCACAATCCCTACGCGTTTCAGGTTTGCCCCACGCTCGACATTCAGATGAAGTATATGGCCGAATTCCTGAATCAGATTGATACAAAGAACTTTATCGTTATCCATAACGGCGATTCGCAGGAGCAGGATTTCATTTCGGAATTCAAGCGCCAACTCTACGCGTCAATCAAGAACGACAACTTCGACCAAGTGCGCTACAACGAGTACTACTACTACACGAGCGGCGACATCCTGAGCAGCGCGTTCATCAAGGGCAAGGAGAACATCGTCATCATCCCGTCGACCGACCGCGCGTTTGTGACCGATGTCATCGGAAAGCTCAACGGCTACTCGTATGAGTACAACGTGACGCTGTTCGGACAGCCGCGTTGGGAGCGGTTCGAGAGCATCGACATCGACAATTTCCACAACACCAACACGCACTATCTGTCGAACTCGTACATTGACTACAAGAAGCCCGAAATCATTGATTTTGTGCGCAACTACCGCAACATTATGAACGTTGAGCCCGACCGTATGGCCTTCCAGGGCTACGACATCACGCTGTTTTTCTGCTCGGCGCTGAACAAGTTCGGCCACGACTTCCGCCACTACATTATGTTCCATCAGGCGCCGCTGCTGCAAACCGAGTTCAACTTTGTGCCCTATTCCGACCAGGGCGGCTATCAGAACACGTCAATCTACATTCTCGATTACGCGAAAGACTACACTATCAAAAAGGTGGGGACTTATCCGGAGAAGTGATTTCTGGAGAGAACATCTCCTAATTCAGTCAAAACAAATACTGATTGTTATTTGTTATATATGCTTTCCCCAAACTTCCGTGCCAGCCAATGCGCCAGCAGCAGATTGGCGCCCACGGCCACTGTGGCGGCAAGGCTGTAGACGATGATTTCGATAGGTGAGAAGTCAGCGGTTTTAATGCAATCGGCTATCAACCAAACGCTTACAGGCAGAACCAAAATACTTGTGACAAGCGCAGGAATGTATTTGCGGATGACAACGGCTTGCCCAATATGAACAACCAGATGCAGCGCGAAGGCGATGAAAGTGCCCAGCCAAAGCAGGTTGAACACTCGGATGCCTGTGAATGTCAATCCGCAAATTATCAGCAGCAAGACAAACTCTTCGGCAACGGCAAGCGCGAAGCCTTCGGTGGTGGTTGTGCTCTTGAAA
>JAEEPS010000011.1 GCA_016284875.1 Salinivirgaceae bacterium
TCTCGCTCGACGCTTTCCGCCAGAGTATGGACGGCATTTTCACCACGTCGGTCTGCGATGACACAATCGATGAATCGCCAATGGTTTACAAGCCGATGGACGAGATTATGGAACTTATCCGCGACACTGCCGACGTTGTGGATATTATCAAGCCCATTTACAACTTCAAAGCCAGCGGCGAACTGCCGTGGAGGAAGAAGGAAGCGTAGATTTTGGAAGGGAAATGCGTTTTTTTTTCGAAAAAGATTGAAAATATTTTCAGTTACGCAAAAAGGCTGCATAGTGGGTATTTTCCTTTGCAGCGCAATTCGATAGAAAACGGTTGCTAATAAATATGGGATGACGGACTAAACGAGTCTTACTTCGTGTTCAATAGGCCGTTTGAGCAGGATATTTTCGTGCAAGCGAAATGTTCCTTGTTCGAAGGGCGGTCAGAAAAATAGATTCGCAATTTCCGTCATTCTTTAAAGTTCTTTAAAACAATTGTGGCCAAAGAGAGACTTACTTCGACTGAACTATGTGGCTGCGTGCCACGTCTACTGAAATAGTTTCTCAATTACCACAATTTAAGAGTGCGGTAGCGCAGTTGGTAGAGCAATAGTTTAAACTATGATATAATTATCTGCAAAGGACTAAATATCATATACTTCTGCACTATGTGTCGCAGGTTCGAACCCTGCCCGCACTCCTAATAACGTTCTGAATAATATTGGTTTTGTGGGGTCAAGAGAGACATACTTCCCACGAAGAAGATGGCTTTAGGCCCGTGTTTCTCAATTTCCCCATTGGTGTGAGGTTAGCGTATAAGCCAGGTTTGCCTGTAAAGCGCCCGCGTTGCCAACCAAACACTTTTTTTAGAAGATAGAATATTAAAAGGTTCAAGGCCGGCATACTCCTATGCTCCAGAATATGAGCAGGACGTGCAACCTGCGCTGTCGGCCAATTACCTTTTAATATATCAGTTTGAACAATAAACATTTAATAATAATAAGGTTCAAGGCTGACATACTTCAAAAGTGGATTGTAGTTCTATTTGTCAGCCAATTACCTTTCAAAACTTAATGCTATGGATAACAAGAATTTGACAAAAGTTGCGTTGCGCTATCGCGCCATTTTTCTCGACATTAACCGCGAGGAAATTGACAATCAGTCGGTTGCCACGGCACCAGTATTGGCGTTTGTGGCTAGGCTGAAGGAAATCGGCTATTGCGTCAGCGAGGAACTGATGCACGCGCTCAATGCCGTACCAGTTGACAGCCTGGCCGAAATTACGCTGTGTGTCAACGAAGTGATGGGCACAAACCTTAATTGGGCACCGCTTGTCAAAGGATGGAATGTGTCTACTGGCGAGTCTGCTATCGACCATATTATAACTCTGTTTGCCAATGTTTTCGGCAAGGAAGCCGGATTCAAAGGGACAACTTTGCCCTGCGGTCACCTAATTCCAGAAGGCACTTTTCCGCTTGAGCGCTACAATGGCTGCCCATTCTGTGGCACACCGTTCAAAACGGCCGATTTCGTCTATAAAGGTCAGGCAAGCAAGTTGAAGGAACTGCGGATTTTCACAGCCGACGACCTTCGGCGCGTTTTCGGCACACTACTGTCGTCCCCCACTCCGCTCGACGGTTCACAGCGCGACTCGCTAAACATTCTGTTGCAGGAATTTCCGTTGCCCGAAAACCCGAATATCGGTATGAAAGAGACTGCAATGCTAGTTATTCGTCTGCTGGTGGCTCAAAACAAGGCCGACGAAGCGCAGAAATTGCTGAAAACGCCAACCGACGTACTTCGCTATCTTTGGTTCGAAAAGACTGGTTATGTGCAAATTATCGAGCCCAAAACACTCGTGGCGCACGCACGGAGACTCTACTCGCATATGTGGAAACCGCTCAGCCGTGGTGCCGATGCCGCAGTTGAAATGAAAAACAACCTGATGCTGAAATATGACCGTCGGGCGTGCAAGCGCGTGGCTATGTGGCTGAACGACATTCCGATGTCGGCAAAGCAAGCAGCCGAAAATATGAACCCGAAGCGCGGAATGTGGGTGCGTATGATTCGCGCCCTGCGTTTGGGCGAGTATTCACGTAAAGTTGGTTTCGAACACCTGGCTGACATTCTTGATGTATTCTACAAGCAAGATTACACAACGTGGCAGGGACAGGTTGACAAGGCTCGAGCCGCCAACAATGCCGACCAAACTCTGGCTTTGCTCAAGGAGCGCCCTGGATTGTTTGCCCGTAGTCTTTTTGCTTCGATGTTGCGTTTTGGCAGCGACAAGGCGCTTGCCGCTTTCCGCGATGTGGCTGATGCTCTTCCGGCACGACTGCTCTTGTCGCTCGACAATTCGGCCGAATTGTATTTCAACACGAATGAGACTCGGATTGCCCGCCCGATAACAGGTGTAACCCACCAGATTGAGCCAAACAAAATGCTCGCGCTATACGATGACAACGCCCGTGAAGCAATGGTTGAAGCCGTCCGCGAAATATACAAACAGTCGATGGCTCGCCGTTTCGCGGAACATACAACAAAGGCAAAAACAATTTATATCGAACCTTCGCTCTACAACATTCCTTTGGCTGTAGGCGACCGTTCGGCTACCATTCAGGATGCGTCGTGCGCGCTTATGGGTACGAGATTCCCGATTGAAGGCGACGCCGTACGCCTTTTCCTTCAATGGGGCAAGGGACTGCACGCCCAGCACCTCGATATGGATTTGAGTTGCCGCATATCGTATGCCAACAAGATATCCGAATGCGCCTATTATAACTTGACGTGCGTTGGTGCAAAGCACTCTGGCGATATTCGCTCAATTCCCGAAATGGTTGGTACAGCCGAATACATTGAATTGTCGTTGCCCGAACTCGAGGCTGCAGGTGCCCTGTATGCCACATTCACGTGCAACGCTTACTCGGTAGGCACGCTGTCGCCAAACCTTGTAGTCGGTTGGATGGATTCAGCCAATCAGATGAAAATATCGGGAAAAACTGGCGTGGCTTACGACCCGTCGTGCGTTCAGCATATGGTGCGAATTAGCGAAGGTAATCTGTCGAAAGGTCTGGTTTTCGGCATTTTAGATATTGCAAAACGCGAAATAATCTGGCTCGAAATGCCATTTACAGCGCAGACAATGCGCGGCGCCAACGCCAAATCGATTGAAGCATTACTGCACAAATTGGAAAAGAAAGTAAGTATTGGCGAATTGCTTGACATTAAAGCCGATGCGCAGAAACTTATGCGTGTTGAAAGTGTCGAAAACGCTGATGAAGCCTACACTTACGAGTGGGCGCTCAACCCTGCCGATGTGTCAGTGTTGCTTAATGCATAGTTGATTGGTTGTTGGACATATATCCGCGAATTGTGCGCGGAAGAAGATTGTCCAACAACCTTTCTTCTCTTCAGTTTCGAATACGAACGGATTTGTGACACGCAAGAAGATGCGTAACTGAAATAATTTTTCAAAAAATAATGCATTTTTCCGCGACTACGCAAAAAGACTGCGTAGTTGTATCGTACCTTTGTGACGGATTTTAAAAATCGAGAGTTATGCCAGCAAACAAAAACGCGCTAATCCGCTATAAGACAATCGATAATTGTCTGCGAAACAGGTTCCGCCAGTGGACGCTCGACGACCTTGTCGATGCTTGCTGCGCGGCCTTGTACGATGCCGAAGGAATCACCAAGGGCGTGTCGGTGCGCACGGTTCAGGGCGACATTCAGATGATGCGTTCCGACAAGTTGGGCTACAACGCGCCAATCGAAGTGTACGACCACAAATATTACCGCTACACCGACAAAGACTTCTCAATCACTAATATGCCGCTCTCGCAGAACGACTACGAAATGCTGCGCGAAGCCGTGGATATGCTGCGCGAACTCGAAGGGTTTGAACAGTTTTCCGAAATGGCCGATGTTGTCAGCCGCCTTCGCGATATGGTGGCTACAAGCCGCAGCAACAGCAAGCCCATTGTCAATTTCGACAGTGTGCCTAACCTGAAAGGTCTGCGCTTGCTCAATCCGCTCTACAACTACATTGCCAACCGCCAAACGTTGCGCATTATGTATCAGTCGTTTAATGCGCGAAGGCCAACCGAGTACATTTTCTTCCCCTATCTGCTGAAAGAGTTCCGCAACCGCTGGTTCGTGTTCGGTGCAAAGGCCGAGAATCTGGTCATTTACAACCTGGCTCTTGACCGTATTGTGAGCATTGAGCCTTCGGACGAGCCTTTCCGTGATAACCCGAAATTTGACCCCGAGCATTTCTTCGACAATGTGATTGGCGTGACCAAGAACATTGGCAGCACGCCGCGCACCATCAAGTTTTGGGCAACACCCGAACAGAGCCACTACGTCAGAACCAAGCCTTTGCACCGCTCGCAGCGTCTTGTGCGCGAAAATCCCGACGGCAGTTGCGTCTTCGCTATCGACGTGGTAATCAACTTCGAAATGTACTCTGTCTTTATGTCGTACGGACCTGGCATTAAAATCATTTACCCGCGAAACGTGCGCGAACATATGCGTAAAGAATTGAAAGACACTTTGGAACTGTATGACAAAATGGTGTGATTTTCTTTTTTAACGGCCTATATAAAAAGGGAGCGGGAGGCTGCGATTCCTCGCTCTACCCCCCGCATAAAGGAACGGGGGGGTCTGCAATAAATGCAGAACGCTCCCCCCGCACTACAAATGTGCAAATAATTGTTTAACGAGCAAAATTTTTGTGGTATCTTTATATCAAGTTTACCGCTTGCAGTCAATCTCGAACCATAGTTATTGGCCTCCGACAAACTGTTGGCGGTTTTCTTGTATATATCCACATTGGTTACATTGAAAGCGTGTACGCCAGTTTGTCTGGTTTGAACTTGTTTTTAATGATTGTTTGGCTGTTTCGATTTCTTTTCGTACTTTTAGTGTCGAAGTCGTTTCGGACGTTAGGCTTCGGGGTTGCACTATCTGCGGCATCTAGGCATTCGACTTTACAAATTGCCAATTCGACACAACAAATTTCTTGTTTTTTTCCTTTTTCAGTGGTTGTAATTAAAGACAATCCGCTGATGCGTTTCTTTGCGATTGCAACCCTATTTCCAAACTTAATGCTGCAAGCAACAAAAAAGCCGAAACAAGTTCGGCTAAAAAGATAAAGACACCCATCGGCTCGCAGTTCAATTCCGCGAAGTCTGAATGCCTGTACGTTTTACAAAACGTACAACTTTATCGAAAAAAAACAAAACCGCCAATATTGCTTCCGCTCCCGTAACACACGGGTGGAGGTTGGAAAAGAAAGATTAGTAAATATTATTCCTATTATAAGGCAGAGAACTTCTCGATTTTCTGCGTTACTAAAAATGCAAAAAAAGTAACGCAACTTTCATATTGGCATATTCTCATAAAACAAGAAAGCCCTGCAAGTTATTCACTTACAAGGCTTTTTGTTGTCGTGGAAGGACTCGAACCCTCACAAGCAGAACCAGAATCTGAGGTGCTACCATTACACTACACGACAATGGTTTTTAACGCTGCAAATATAGCAACTTTATTTATGGTGTAACCACAAATGCGCAACTTTTTGCGGATATTCGTAACGCAAGTTGTAATAAAATGAATGTCAGCGCATTGCAAGGCGATCCTGTTCTTTTTCGCTTTCGGTCAGCAGGCGGGACAACTGCATATAGCGCCAAACGACAGCCAAAACGAGCGCCAAAAAGACAATGACGGGCATACGGTAGCGCACCAATGCACCGAAGTTGGCAGTGGTAAGTCCCACAAAAAAAGCGTAGGTAAACACGAAAACCAACGCGGCAATTAGGAACGGATTGCGCATCACTACGCTGAATATTCGGCGAAGACCGAACTTGAAAAGCAAATAAATGATTAGCAGCATAAGGCCCAACGTCTCGAGCCCCGAAATGAGCATCAGCACGTTGCGCGATTCCCACACAAACGGACGGAAGACACCTGCCACAATGGCTGCGGGTGCCTTCGACACAAGACCGCCTATGGTGGGCTCGAACGCGCCAATATCGAAACTGTTGCCGCCGTAGTACTCTTTTTTCAGGTCGTCCTGGATAATGACGGCGGTCTCGATTATCGCGTCGAGCGACTGATAGCGCTCATTGGCCAATGAGCCCAAACGCGAGAACAGCCCCACGCCCACAAGCCACATCACGGCCACAATTATGGGAAAAACCAACACTCGGAACATCCGCGAGCGCATCCGATAGACGTAAACAAAACCTATCCACACAAGGCACGCGCCCATTGTTGTGAAAAACGAATACGGACGAATGCTCATACAGACGTAACTGCAGATTATCAGCAAGATAATGTTGATAAAAATCCGCTTGCGCGATATGAAAAGGCTGTGAACGGCGCAGAAAACGAACATCGACGCCACAAGGCACCAACTGTCTTTGAGCAGCGACGACCCCCAAAACACCACCGACGGCACAAAGAGCAAGGCTATGGCGAAGTTGCGGTCGTTGTTGGGGAAGAGTTTGAGCATCAGTTTGTAGAACTTCCAAAAACCAATGAAAAGCAAGGCGTTGAGCACGATAATATTGCCCAAAAATGTTTTGAATCCCAACAGGTAGAGCGGCACGTTGAAGCGGCAGACGGCAAACGAGTTGGGGTCGCGCCAATAGGTGGGCCAACCTGTTGTGCGGTCGAAGGCGGAATGGACTTCGGGCGTGTGCACACCTGCCATCACTTTCGCGAAAGCGCCGAAATCTTTGTGCGCAAGCCGCTCAATCGACTGCGTGCCCCAATAGTAATAGTGGGTGTCGGTTTCGCCGTAGTGATAGGTGTAGATTAGCGCAAAGGCAATGCCCGCGAAAATCTTGAGCATCAGGCCGACAGTGAAATAGCGGTAGCAGGGCTCGGCGTCGATATGGTTACGACGAACCGACGAGGCTATCCACCACAATATCATCAGATAAAGCGGCACAATCAAGGCATCGGTCAATGTAATTACTTCACGCATTGCTTGTTAAATCATTTTATCGGCAGTCGGCCACATCGGGCCAACCGCACAAAGATAAACCGATTTGGCGGATTGTTCGCTATTTGTCAACAACTTGATTTTCGACTTTGCTAATCGGGTTGAACTGTTGAATACATTTGGCTTTCACTTAACTACAAAACCATCGGTAATATGGAAAAATTTGGAACAATCTTTAAGGAAGGCGGCAAGAAGGCCTTGCTGTGCGGCTCGGGCGAACTGGGCAAGGAAGTGGCCATCGAACTTCAGCGTTTTGGCATTGAGGTGGTGGCTGTTGACCGCTACGCAAACGCGCCCGCAATGCAGATTGCGCACCGCTCGTATGTAATCTCAATGCTCGACGGCGAGAAACTGCGCGAGATTATCTACAAGGAACGCCCCGACTACATTATCCCTGAAGTTGAGGCAATTGCAACGCCAACGCTGGTCGAACTTGAGAAGGAAGGATTCAATGTGATTCCGACGGCACGCGCCACATTCCTGACTATGAACCGCGAGGGAATCCGCCGTCTGGCAGCCGAAGAACTGGGGCTGAAGACATCGCCCTATCGGTTTGCGGCAAACTACGACGAGTACCGCGCCGCCATCAAAGAGATTGGCATTCCGTGCGTGGTGAAGCCGATTATGAGTTCGTCGGGCCACGGCCAAAGTATGGTTAAGTGCGAAGCCGACGTCGACCGCTCGTGGGAAATATCGCAGGCTGGCGGCCGTGCAGGCGCTGGCAAGGTGATTGTCGAAGGCTTCATCGATTTTGATTATGAGATTACGCTTATGACCATCCGCCACAAGGACGGCACAAGTTTCCTGAAACCTATCGGCCACTGGCAGAAGGACGGCGACTATCAGGAATCGTGGCAACCGCAGCCTATGACCGACGCCGCTCTGGCAAAGGCGCAGGACATTGCAAAGAAGATTACCGACGCACTCGGCGGCCGCGGAATCTTTGGCGTGGAAATGTTTGTGAAGGGCGACGACGTGATTTTCAGCGAGGTATCACCGCGTCCGCACGACACGGGTATGGTGACAATGATTTCGCAGGATTTGTCGGAATTTGCGCTGCACGTGCGCGCCATTCTGGGCCTGCCCATTCCGAACATCGCCTTCCACGGCCCGTCGGCTTCGAAAGCCGTGGTGGTCTTCGGCGACAGCCAAAATGTGAAGTTCAGCAACCTTGAGGAAACGCTTGCAATGCCCGACACGCAGATGAGAATCTTCGGCAAACCCGAAGTTCACGAACACCGCCGTATGGCAGTGCTGCTGGCTCGCGGCAACTCAATTGAAGAAGCCAAAGAGAAGGTTCGCAAAATGTACGACACGCTGAAGGTGGAAAAATAAGGCATTGGTTGTCAGGTAATTACGAATTACACAGACGATTATAAAAAAGTAGGGTTGCCACGATGTGACAACCCTATTTTGCATATTATCAATTGGTTAATCTGTTTTTTAATTCACAAAAACACGTTTCGCTGTGCTGCCAGTTTTTACAATGTAAACGCCTGGGTTGTTGATGGTTATTTCCGTTGTCCTCGTAGAGACGCACCATGGCACGTATCTACCAACCAATGCACCCATTGCATCGTAAACAAATATTTCATCCGTAGCATTCTTAATTACAATGGTTTTGCCAGTGGCGTAGATGGTTGACTGCGCGGCTGATTGATCGTTGACTGCAGTTGCAAGTTCCCAAACCACGTGGCAGTTTGAAAAATTCCAATCGTCGTTCCAACTGTCAGGTTGTGAGCTTGCTTCGCATCGGATTGTCAAATTGTAACAGTTAACGAATGCAAGGCTGCCAATGGTCGAAACCGTTTTCGGAATGTTTATTGTCGATAGTTGGTCGCATTTGGCAAAAGCTTTCCAGCCAATGGCTTTCGCAGTATTTGGAATCGTTGCCGAAGTGAGGTTGGCGCACCCATGGAATGCCTCGTCGCCGATGCTTGTTACTCCGTTTGGAATGGTAACAGATATTAGGCTGCGGCAGCCATGAAACGTACCGTTTTCAATGCTTGCGACGTTTTTCGGAATAGTTACTGACGTCAGGTTAGTACAATTCCAAAAGGCGTAGATTCCGATGCTTGTGACTTCGTCGGGGATGATTATCGATTCTAGATTGCCGCAAAAAGCAAACGCGCCGTCGCCAATCGTTCTGACAGAGTTGGGAATGGTTGCCGATGTGAGGCTGTCGCATCGGCAGAATGCTCTGTCCCCAATGCTGGTGACCGAGTTTGGAATGGACACTGATGCCAGTCGGTTGCAGCCATAGAACGCTTCGTTGCCGATATTTGTCGTTCCGTTGGGAATGTCAATCTTGGTCAGATTGTTGCAGCCATAAAACGTTCCGTCTTCGATGCTCTTGACTGTTTTCGGCAGGGTTACCGATGTCAGGTTTGTGCAATACCCGAATGCGCGGCTGCCAAGGTTGGTAACCCCGTCGGGAATGATTATCGATTTCAGATTACTGCAAAATGCGAATGCGCCGTAACCAATTGTTTTGATGGAGCAGGGGAGTGTTACGGAATTCAGGTTGTCGAAATTCGAGAACGCGCGTTCGCCGATGCTTGCGACAAGGAAGATTGAAAGGTTGTTTATCGCCACTGATGGAATTACAACCTCTGTTGAGTCACGGCTGCCTGCGTAGCTTGTAATTGTCGCAGTGCCGTCGGCATGAAGTTCAAACGAGAAAACGTCTGCCGAACCAGTTGTGCAGCCCCAAACCTGCGTTCCGCCATTGTTGTTCCACATTTCGCTCCATGTGTTTGGTTTGGCGGGTGAGGCGCAGCAGATGAATGCGTTATTGCTGCCATTAAAAGCGTCGGTCTCAATGATTTTTACAGAATAGGGTATGAAAATTGTTTTGAGATTTTTGCAATTGGCAAATGCGTGGTTGTCAATGTGTTCTATGCTGTTTGGCAGCAGCAGATTATCCAATCCTGACTGTTCGAAAGCGCCTTTCCCGATATGCTTTAGTGTTTGTAAAATTGTGAGAGTTTTCACTTTGGCACATCCGCTGAATGCATTGTCGCCAATGTCTGTCACGGGAAAAATCGTGCTGTCTTTAAGAATGGCGCTTGGAATTTTGACCAATTCTGATTCGCCTTTATACTTAATTAAAGTGGCTGAATTTCCATGATCATCGGTGTTAAAGCTGAATTCAAACTCCTCATTATCGGATATTTGCAGATTCCATAAAACTTTTGCCGTGAGGTAGTTCCAGTCGTAATGCCAATTATCGGGAATCGAACTTGCTTCGCAGTAAATTGTCGCATTAGGGCAACGCATGAACGCCGTGGAACCGATAGTTGTTACCGAAATGGGAATAATTGCAAATTTCAACGAATCGCAAAAAGAGAACGCTGATTTGCCAATGGTCGTAACAGAATTCGGGATGCGTATCGATTCAAGTGCATTGCAAGCAAAGAATGCCCCGTCGTCAATCACAGTAACTGTTTCTGGAATTTTTATCGATGTTAATGCGTTGCATTGGGAAAACATATCTTGGCCAATGGTGGTGATTGTTTCAGGCAAGGTTGCCGATGTAAGTGCTTGGCAGCCGGAGAATACCCCTTTCCCGATGTTTGTTGCGGAATTAGGAATGATTATCGATATCACCCCGTAGCAATTGCCGAACGTGTAGTCGCCGATGTTTTTAACCGAATTGGGAATTGTTATCGAAGTCAGACTTTTGCACAGCATGAACGCATAATTGCCAATGTCTGTGACGGTGCTGGGAATGGTAATTGAAGTTAGCTCACTGCATTCGGAAAATACTCGTTCACTGATATTTGTGAGAGAATCGGGGAGTGTTATTGATTCAAGGGCAGAGCAATAACGGAATGCGGAGTTGCCTATGTGTGTGACTGAATTAGGAATGTTTATTGATGTCAGATTATGGCAATTAGTAAACGCAAAATCGCCGATTGTAGTAACCGAATTTGGAATGATTATCGAATCAAACGAGCACTGATAGAACGCTGAATCACCGATGCAAGTGACTGATTCTGGAATTATTACACAACTTGCATTGCCAGTGTATCGGCTTATGATGGTCTTTTTGTCGTCGACAAAAACAAACAGGTTCTCATCGGTTTTGCCGTTAATATATTCAGCTCCCCAAGGGCTGCCTTCGGCATGGCCGGAATAGAAGATGTTTTTTATGCCGCAGAACGCGTTTTCGCCAATGTTTATGACGGAATTAGGAATGGTTACAGAATCCAATTTAAAGCATGCCGAAAATGCGAGTTCGCCAATGTCAGTAACCGAATTGGAAATGGTTACTGAAGTCATGTTGACACAATTTATAAACGCTTGTATGCCAATGCTTTTAACCGAATTTGGAATGATTATCGAAGTCAGACTGCCGCAGGAATAGAATGCCCAGTCGCAAATATTTGTAACAGTATAAGTTATGCCTTTGTTTTCAACTGTTTCAGGAATCACAAGGTCGCCTTCTGGCTGTGTTCCTGCCTGACTCACAGAAACTTCGTGTTTTTCGGCATCAGTCACTGTGTATAGCAAATTGCCGCTAGTAAAATCTTCAGCTAATGCCTGTCCTGCAAATATTGCTGAAAACAAAATGATGAAAAACTTTTTCATTTTCAATGTGTTAATTGTTCTTTGATTGCGAAAATTCACAATTCTGCCACTCTTCCCGCGTCATTCTGTTTATATGTGCCGTGCGGACATCGTTAACAAGCGGAACTTCAACATTCTCAAGTGTATGGTGATAGGTGAAGCCGATTTTCTCTTGAACGCGTTTCGATTTGAGGTTGCCATCGTAGTAGCCGCACCAAACGGCGGTGGCGTTGAGGTCGTCGAAAGCGTGGCGAATCAGTCGGAGAGAGGCTTCGGGTGCATAACCGTGCCCCCAGTGCGGAACGCCAACCCAAAAGCCCAACTCAACTTCCGTATCGCCAATTGGTGCAATGCCGTCACCATTGAACAGCAACCCGATGCTGCCAATCGGGCGGTCATCAGATTTTAGCGCGATTGCGTAAGTCTCTGGTTTTGAGAATACAGTGCGGATAATCTCAAGGCTGTTTTCAACGCTTGTGTGCGTCGGCCAGCCAGCAATCGGCCCAACCTGCGGGTCGCGGGCATATAAATATAGGTCTTCGGCGTCGTTGTCGCGCCACGGACGCAGAATCAGTCGTTCGGTTTCAAAAATCATGTTTATACAATGTTTAAAAAGTGAGCAAAGCGGCTCGCCTTATTGCGATGCAATTTGAGCAGAATATTTACTTTTAGCAAATAAATCAGCGGTCAGAGCCGATAAGATTATAACCGTAGGCAGACTGCTTTTTGAATCAGATAAAATATTGATATGGAATTAATTGGAAAATTAGAGGAGGTTCGCCCAGCCATTCAGCGCACAGCAACCTTCACTGTGAGAGAGTTTGTGCTTGAGGTCGAGAACCAGCGTAACGCGCAGTGGAACGACCATATTTTGTTTCAGGTTTCGAACAACAATGTCGGCTTGCTCGACTCTTTCTCAATCGGTCAGATGATTAAGGTTACGTTCGATATTCAAGGCCGCCGCTGGACGGGCCAGGATGGTACGCAGCGTGTATTCAACACGCTGTCGGCGTGGCGTTTGGAGTCTGCCGAGAACGCTCAAGCAGCCGCACCCACACAGCCTACTGCTGCTCCAACAGCACAACCTGCCGCTGCTCCGACACAACCAGCAGCACCGTCGCAACCTACTCAAAACGGCGACATTGCGCCAGTTGACGACCTTCCGTTCTAAATCTAGAGGAATGTCAATATCGCTGAAACAGAGGGTCTTAAACTGCGAGTCGGGATTCTTGTTCTACGGTCTCACGCCCCCGAAAGCCGCAACAGGCGAGGAGAGGGTGCGTGAAATTGCCGACAAGCAGATGGCTCGCGTTCGCAGTCTGAACGTTGATGCGCTTATTCTGTACGATTTGCAGGATGAGTCGTCGCGCAATGCTAATCCGCGTCCGTTCCCGTTCAGCGAAACGCTCAAACCAGACGTTTACAGCCGTAACTATTTGGTTGATTTGCAGTTGCCGAAGATAATCTACAAAAGTGTCGGCAAATACTCGGCAGGCGAGTTTGCCAATTGGGTGCGCACGGCCGACAACGATTTGTCGGTTTTTGTGGGCTCGCCTTCAAAAACACAAGCCGACAGTCTCACTTTGCGCGATGCCTATCAGATTAAAAACGAGCAAAATACCAATATGGTTCTCGGCGGTGTTACCATTCCCGAGCGTCATCATCTGAAAGGCGACGAGCATCTGCGGCTATTCAGCAAAATCGATAGCGGTTGCCGATTCTTTGTGTCGCAGTGCGTTTACAGCGTCAACCAAACGCTTGATTTTCTGTCGGATTACTATTACACTGCTATTGAACTGAACCGTCCGTTGGTTCCTGTGATTTTTACTCTAACGCCTTGTGGCTCAATAAAATCGCTCGAGTTCCTTGACTGGCTCGGAATCGATGTTCCGCATTGGTTGCACAACGACCTTTTGCATTCCGAAAACATTCTCCGTCAGTCGGTTGACGTGTGTCGCAGCACGGCTGCCGAAATCATCGATTTCTGCCGCGAGAAACACATTCCTATGGGCTTTAACATAGAAAGTGTGGCTATTAGGAAAGAGGAAATCGAGGCATCGGTCGAGTTGGTTAACGATGTCAGAAAACTGCTCGGGCGGTAGTTGTTGATAGGAATCAAATAGAAATCATTCAGTAATTCAAATAATCAAATCGCTTTCCAATTGTCCGATAGAGAATTATCTTTGCCGCAAAAATTTAGGATATGAATATTGAATTTTCGAAAAATAACGGTCAGATTCAGGCAGTTGTGCAGGATAGCCGCACTCTGAAGATTCTTCGCGTGGGCTTTGTCGATGCCGATTGCGTTGCGCGGATGGAAACCGAACAGAACGTTTACTTGCTCAATGGCGGAAAACCAGAACTGCTTACAAGCGGTGAGTATAATAAACCGGTGGCAGTCAGTACGTTAACTGCCAATGCCGACGGCACGGCTGTTGTAATCAAGGCCACACCCGATGGCTCAACCACTGGCGCCGACTCGTTTATGGGCGAGAAAAATATTGCCGACCTTGCGTTTCTCTCTTATCTTCAAGACTTTATCGAACGTCGCAAACGTGAGATGCCCGAAGGCTCCTACACCACAAAACTGTTCACAAAAGGTATCAACAAAATATCGCAAAAGGTTGGCGAAGAGGCTGTTGAGACAATCATTGAGGCCACCAACGGCACTCAGGAACAATTCCTTTATGAGAGTGCCGACCTGATTTACCATCTGATTGTCCTGCTCACTGAAAAGGGCATTCGTATTGAAGATCTTGCACGCGAACTTAAGGCGCGGCATAAAGAATAGAACGCGACGTAAACAAAAACACAAACGCAAAGCCGTGGTTTCCATTCGCTTTGCGTTTTTTTTGTGCCAACCATCACTCTTTTTCCCTATATTTGAGAATTCTAACTAAAAACTAAACTTAATATGAACAAGTATCTAAAGCACCTTTTGTGCGGTGCGTTGGCAGTAGGTTTTCTGGCATCGTGCAATCAGAATTCAAAAACATTCACAATCGAAGGTACAGTTGACGAAGGAATCACTGACACTGCCTATTTCGTCTACATCGGTGATTCAAATTTCAATATTGGTCTTGATAGACTTTGCGATACAATCATTGTGAAAGACAAGAAGTTCAGTTATTCAGTCGATTGGGATTACCCAACATGGATTTACCTGCAGGCCATTTTCAAAGACGGATCGGTTTGCAATGCGGTTGTTAATTTTGTTCTTGTTCCTGGCGAAAAAGCCAAACTGAAAGTGTGCAACGGATTCTATGAACTCAATGGTGCTTCCGGATTCTACCAGCAGTGGGGCAATTACACGAAATTTAAAAATGAGAATGAGTACACAAAAGAGCGTGATGAACTATATAGTCAATATCGCGAAAATAATGAGTTGCAGAAAGATACCAATTGGGTAAATGCATATATGAATGCTGTTGAAAATATTGGTAAAAGCACGGAAGAGTATATTACAGCACACAACAATGAAGAAGCACCATTTGTTTACGAATTATTAATAGGTGGTGGATTCTCGATAGATAAACTGCTTGACACTTTGGCCGCACCTGAATTTAAAAATGGTCGGTTTAAGACTTTGGTCGATTTGTGTGTTGAGAATCAGAAACAGATGAAAGAATATATGGCACAACTGGCTGAAAAGCAGAAGGCTACTGCCGTTGGCTCAATGTTTAAGGATTTTGCCGCCGAATACAATGGCAAGACAACCAAACTGTCTGATTTTGTGGGCAAAGGCAAGTATGTGTTGGTCGATTTCTGGGCAAGTTGGTGTGGACCATGCCGTGCCGAAATTCCAAATCTAGTCAAAGTTTATGACAGTTATAAAAATAAGAATGTCAATGTCTTGGGAGTTACGGTAGGTGATCGTCCTGAGGATAGCGAGCAAGCCATGAAGGATTTGGGCGTCAACTATCCGCAAATCTTGAACACCCCCGACAGTTGCGCCGACCTGTATGGCATCAATGGCATTCCGCACATCATTCTTTTCGGCCCAGACGGAACAATTCTTGAACGTGACTTGCGCGGCGAGGAAATTGAGAACGCGCTCCGCAAGTATTTGGGATTGTAAGATTTATGTGTGATAATTATGCGGGGATTAGTTTGTCCGCATTAGTTGAAAGACAAACCATCGCAAACAAAAAAGCACCCTCATCGGGTGCTTTTTCTATCTGAACTTATCGGTATTAAACAAGTTTCAAATCTTTCAGTGCATTCACGTTGCCGCGAACCGACTCGGCGCTGGCTTTGAATTTGGCTTTCTCGTCGGCATTCAGGTCGAGTTCAACAATCTTCTCGATACCATTCTTACCCAAGATTACCGGAACGCCAATGCAAATATCCTTCTCGCCGTACTCGCCCTCGAGCAGAACAGAGCAAGGAATCATCTTCTTCTGGTCGTGGATGATAGACTCAACAACGAATGCTCCGGCTGCACCTGGTGCGTACCAAGCCGATGTGCCAAGCAGGCCAGTCAGCGTTGCGCCGCCAACCATTGTCGATTTAACAACCTCGTCGAGTTTTTCAGCGCTCAAGAAGTTGGTTACAGGCATTCCTTTGTAGGTTGCGAAACGAGCCATAGGAATCATTGTGGTGTCGCCGTGGCCGCCGATAACAAAACCATCAACCTCGTTGGCGTTGCAGCCAAGAGCCTGCGACAGGAAGTATTTGAAGCGCGAACTATCGAGTGCGCCACCCATACCAATCACACGGTTTTTCGGCAACTTGAGAGCCTTGAGTGCAAGGTAGGTCATTGTGTCCATCGGGTTCGAGATGCAGACGATGATAGCGTTTGGCGAGTACTTCAGAAGGTTTTCGGCAACGCCCTTAACAATGCCGGCGTTAACACCAAGAAGTTCCTCACGGGTCATACCCGGCTTACGTGGAATACCCGAAGTGATTACGCAAACATCAGAATTGGCAGTTTTGGCGTAATCGTTGGTGCAGCCAACCAGACGGGTGTCGAAACCCAGCAGTTGTGCTGTCTGCATCATATCCATTGCCTTGCCTTCCGAAATGCCCTCTTTGATGTCGAGCATTACAACCTCATCGGCTACCTCATTGAATGCAAGCACATTGGCGCATGTAGCACCCACATTGCCTGCTCCTACTACTGTTACTTTACTCATAACTATAATTTTTTTAACAAAATCAATTTTCCGCCTTTCTAAAAAAGGTTCGCAAATATATAAAATTTAGGAATAAGGATTCAGTAATTAGTTGTTCTGATTTTTAATTCAATTGACAGTTGCAAATTGACAATTGAGAATTGAAAGTATCCAATAACACCTAATATTATAGTACCTATTACCTGACACCCAATACCTAGTGCCCAATGCCTAGTGCCTGCACCAATCACCTACATAATCAGCCCCTTGTCCCCTCAACCCATACTTTTTTTCAAAAAAAATCACATTCCCTCTTGCACATATCATTTTTGAATTTACTTTTGTACTGTTATATCACACTATAACAGTATAACAACAAAACGAAATTTGAAACAGTAAACCTCTAAACATTAATAGGTATGATACACGTAGAAAACCTGAACTTCGCTTATTCGAAGAAAAAGACAGTCTTCAATGGCTTGAACCTTGACATTCCGACGGGCGGTATAACCGGAATTCTGGGCCCCAACGGCGCTGGAAAAACCACGCTCTTGAAACTCTTGACCGGACTGATGTTCCCCAAAGCGGGCACCATCAGCGTGATGGGCGACACGCCGGGCGACCGCCTGCCGCGATTCCTTGAGGAACTCTACTATGTGCCCGACGAGTTTATGATTCCCGCCATAAAAGGCTCGCGTTTTGCCGAACTCTACAAACCGTTCTATCCGAGGTTCGACTCGGCGCAGTTCGACCGCCTGCTGACCGATTTTGAGGTGGAAACCGACGCGAAACTCAACAAAACGTCGCTCGGACAGAAGAAGAAGTTTATGGTGGCCTTTGCGCTGGCAACCAACTGCCGTCTGCTGGTGTTCGATGAGCCGACAAACGGAATGGACATTCCCGCCAAAAACGTCTTCCGCAAGGTGGCGGCTGGCTCGCTGCACGACGACCAACTGATGCTAATCTCAACCCACCAAGTGGCCGACATCAGCCGCCTGATTGACCGCGTGCTGATTATCGACCGCGGACAGGTTCTGCTCAACAGCACCACTTGGGACATTAGCCAACGCTACGCCTTTGTCACAACAGGCTCGGCCGACGGCGCGCTCTACGCCGAAGAAGCCCCTGGCGGCTTCCGTGCTGTGGTTCCCGCCAACGGCGAGCAAACCGAAATCGACCTTGAACTGCTGTTCAATGCGCGGAAGAATTTGAAATAAAAGTTGAGTCGCTTCGCTTGTTGAGATGTTTATCCCGATAGCCATCGGGGGCTTCGCTGTTGAGAAATTGACAACTAAAACTCTAAACTCTTACCACTAAACTCTAAACATTTACAACTATGAACACTAATTTCGATAAGCAACGTTTTGTCAAGTGCCTGAAATACCGGCTGACCGACCGATTTATGATTCTTTATTCCATTTTGGCGTTGGTTTGCTGTCTGCCTATGATAGCCGTGGTTTTTGCCACAGGCGTAACGTCTTTTCCGCTGCTGATGTCGTGCTTATATATATCGCTATTCGGTATGGTGCTGGCAAACAATAAGCATTTTGAAACATTACTACCGGCCACTGCATTTGAGAAATTCGCAAGTTTCTGCACTGCAATGTTCATTTATATGGGTGCTGTTTTTGCAATTGTTGGCTCAGCAACACTTCTGCTGGAGGCCACAGGAATGCAGCGCAACCCTGATTTTTTGAATATCAGATTTGGTTACGCGCTGATGGTGGTTATTATGGTAATGCCGCTTGGCATAATGGCTGGCAACCTGCGACGTGTCAACTCGCAGATAGCTGGTCTTGCCATTCTACCGTCAATGTTTGTAGGTGTCGCACTGTTTTATCTGACTTGGCGGTTCAACTCGCTTGGAATGCTTTTGGCTATAGCCGTTGTTGGGCTTGTGCTGTGGTATTTGGCCTATCGTAGCTACTGCCGCCGGGAAGTGTGCTAATTTAGGATTTAGGATTTAGGATTTAGGAATTAGAAATTAGGATTAGGAATTAGAAATTCAACCTGTTCAACTTGTTCAACCTATTCAACTTTTAAACTATGAATCAAACATTCAGCATAAAACGTTTTTTGCAGTACTTGCGATTCTTCCTATCATACAATTCGGGTTTAATTCTTATGTGTGTGATTATTTTGGCAATATCCACTTTGTGCTCATTGACAGGTGCACACAAATATGTTGTGTTTGTGTATATGGCGATGATAATGGTATTGGAATATATGTTCGCACCAATGTATGCCAAAAACATAAACGTCTTCAGTGGCTGTAAGACGATAGAATTCCTTGTTTCCGCTTCGCTGCTCGAAAAATATGTGGCCAAAAACCTTCTGGCGGTTCTGATGCTTCTGATTCCGTTTGGCATTCACGCGGCGGCCTGCGCCTATGGTTTTAACGGTATAACTCGCTATTTTGCTGATGGTTTTGAATTGGGAACAATTGCCAACGGACTGTTTATGGTGTGGCTGTTTCCTGCGTTTTGGAAATTAATTTCGTGGGGGGCAACATTCGTTTTGCACGACACATTGAATGTACAAGTATTTTCCTTAGTTAGTTTTCTGTTCATTTACCTATTCCTGACGCTCTATAACAGTGTCAGCCAATATCCGGCTACAAAGTCTGCAATATTTTTTGCTGTGGCAATTGCCCTTCTGATTATCGATTATTTCATATACAAAAAGAATGATGCTGCTTTATGAATCAAACCTTTAACATAAAACGCTTTCTTCGCTACACGCGATATATCATATCGGCAAACCGGTGGTATTATGGAATATTGCTGGTGTTGTGTATAGTGGCCGCTTTGTTCCCGGGTTTCTATGCTTCTGGTAGTGTCGGATTACTATATATCATTCCGTTGGTTGCGGCGATTGCGCCAACTATTGATTCCCCGATACTCGCATCACAACACGGCCGCGAGATTTCAATTCCTGCATCCTGGCTAGAAAAAATCATTATCGACTATGCCACACGCTTATGGCTATTTTTCATCGAATTTGGCGTTCACGCAGTTTGTGTTGCACTTGGCGCAAATAGGGCAACGAGCTATTTTGCCGATGGATTTCAGTTTGCAAACATTGCGTTCTTCTTGCTTTACGTGAGCCTTTGGATGTTCATTATGTATTGTTTTTACGCGGAAAAAAACTGGCGAGGAAAGGGACAAATAAGTCAGTCAAGACTTGCTTTTACTTGGTGGGGGGCTATAATATTCAATTTTGCGTTTAACTTCGGATTTAACGGATATAGTTTTTTCAATCATTTCGCACCTCATTCGTCCACAACCATTGCTATTATGCTTGTTGTCGCTTTGGTATTATTTGTTACGGCAGCGATTCTTTTCCGCAAACGAAATGGAAATTAAGTCTATGAATCAGATATTTAACATAAGACGCTTCCTTCGCTACACGCGATATATCATATCGGCAAACCGATGGTATTATGGTGTATGGTTGGTGTTCTTCACAATTCCGGCAACGGTGCTGTCGCTTTGTAGAGTTACGGATTGGTTGGTAGCTGGATTAGTCGGCGCAGCAACATTCTGTTTGAGCATTGTGCCAACCTACGAATTGACCAAGTTGAGTGGTTGGGAGCGGCAATTGACCGTTCCGGCTTCGTGGTTCGAGAAACTGATTGTTGAGATTGCCGCCCGCTATTGGGTGTTGATTGTTCCGTTTTGCATTCACGCCATTGGTTATGCTTTCGGATTTAACGGAATCAGTTCGGTGTTTGCCGATGGTTTTTCTGTCGAAACCTTTGCCATAGTGCTAGTGTGTACGACGCTATATTTTTGGATTTATATGTTTTACAAAGGAAGGCAAAGAAATCCGATTACAGGGAATATAATCAGCGCAACACCTTTATATACAATACCTTTGGGTGTGTTTGTTGGTTTTTTCCTGATGTTGAGCTGGGTGCACCTTTATAAAGAATCACCAATAGCCAACAGCATATCGTTATTGTTAAGCGTAGTCTTTTTTATGGCCGCCATAATTACGTATCCTAAAAAAAAAGCCAAATAAACCTTTGAGTTATGAATCAAATCTTTAACATAAAACGATTCCTTCGCTACACGCGGTTTGTCCTGTCGATGAACCGGTGGTACTACGGCATTCTGATGGTGTTCTTCACAATCCCGGCCACAGTGCTGTCGCTTTGCGGAGTTGCTGATTGGCTGGTGGCTGGATTGGTTGCTTGGTCAATTGGTACTATGAATGTTGCCCCATTCGCTGATGTGGCAAAGTTTGGTGGTCGTGCGCGGTTGCTGATTATTCCCGCTTCGTGGCTCGAAAAACTTGTGCTGGAGTACACTGTAAGGTTTTGGCCGTTAGTGATTCCGTTCGGATTGCACGCAGCGGGCTACGCCATTGGACTTAACAGCGTTTCAGGCTATTTTGCCGATGGTTTTGAAAAAGAAAGATTGCTTGAAATAATATTCTGGATGGCCTATTTTATGGTCTGTCTATCATTTGATTCTGGCAAGCGGCGCAACAACCCACTTTTAGGAATAAAACAAATTCAAACCAATTGGTTTATAGCAATAGACATAGGTTTTATGATGTTTTTATCAGCGCAAGTTCTCCCATTTTACAGGATGATTCCTGCATTCATATTGCTATCAATTAGCGCATTAGCAATTTTAGTTTCATTGGCGTTTTATCGCCGCAAGCACGCATAAAATAAACTTTTGAGTTATGAATCAGATATTTAACATCAAACGATTTTTACGGTACGCAATCAGTTATTTGCTGATAAACAAGTGGTATCTGCTGATTATGGCAGTGCTGTTTATGGTTCCGGCCACAGTGCTGTCGGTGTTGTCAACCCCTGAGCCCGACGGTGTGCGTTTCCTGCTGGCTTTTGGCGTGATAGCGGTGGCTTGTCGCAGTAATCTGCCTGACAGCTCAATGCGTCATTTGGTTGCCGAATCGTCGGTAGTCGAGAAGTTCGTCACCGAAACAATTATCAAAATCGTCTATGTGGGAATTCCGTTTGCAGTCCACGCAGTGCTGGCCAAACAACTTTTCACTGACGGTTTCGAAGTTGATTATCTTATTCTTTTGTGGGCTATGATCTGGGCCGTAACTGCCTTGCTGACACCAAAATATGGTTCAATCAACACTGAATCGGCAAGAAATAAGATACAAAGAGTCTTGATTTGTCTGTATTGCTTCACGTATATGTCGTTATTTCTTGAGCGTCACTCGTATCGCCCATTAGTTGCAACTATGCCGTATTCACTTTGGGTAAAGATTGTGCTGCTTGTGGTGGGCACGGTGCTGCTTGTGTTGTCGTACCGCCTTTTCAATAAGCGCTACGTCGATTACAATAAAGATGAATAAAGGTCAATATATCAGTGAATTATGCTTTGGACAAGGAAATCTAAACTCTAAACTTCAAAACTTTTAAATGGAATTTAAAGAGCAAAAAGGGATATTTCAGCAGATTGCCGACCGCATTTGCGACCGCATATTGCAGGGCGAGTTGAAGGCGGGCGACAAACTGGAGTCGGTGCGCGAATTGGCGGTATCCATTGGTGTGAACCAAAACACCATTATGCGCACCTACAGCGAGTTGCTGCGCGACGGCATTTTGAGCAACCAACGCGGCATTGGGTTCTTTGTTGCGCCCGAGGCCCGCGACATAATCCTGGCCAAACGCCGCAACGAATTCTTCAACAACGATTTGCCACACATTGCCCGTCAGGCGAGGTTGCTGAATATTTCGGCAGAGGAGATTGTTGAGAGATTGAAAATTGAAAGTTGAAAGGCATAAGGCAAAAGGGATAAGGAATAAGTGAAATGTAAATAAATAATAATGAAAACTTAAAGGACTGTGGTCTGATGTCCGTAGTCTTAAGTCAAAATAAAAACCTATTAAACTTTTAAAAATTAAATAATTATGAAAAGATTAAGATTTTTTCTGATGGTGGCTGTAGCAATGGTGGCCACAAGTGTGAACGCTCAACCGGGCGGTTCAAAGTCGAATTTGCTGTTCGCAAACGCAAGTATTCCTGCCGATGCCCGCTGCGAACTGAAGTCGGGCATAATCAAGTACGAAGCAGTGACTCAGGGTATTAAGGTGGAAACCACATCGTATTTCGACGACTACGGCAAGAAGCAGGCCGCTGTAGCCGTGGTGAACCAGGGATTGGTGCAAACCGAAACCAAAACACTGCAGTTCGAGGACACAATTTATCAAATCAATGTGGGTATGAAGATGGGACAGAAGGTGGTTTCGCCAGAAAAACCAATTAACTATCTGCAACTTACGCCTGATGTTATCGAAAAATACAAAATTCAAGAGCTGGGCACCGAAACTGTGGCTGGCCGTCAGTGCACAAGGTATTCGGAGCAGACATCGCAGATGGGGCAGACCGTCAACGTTGAGGTGTGGGTGTGGAAAGGCATTGCTCTGAAGACGGTTATGAAGTTGGGTGACACGGAGATTGTGAGCCAGACCGCCACCGAAATTCAGGAAAACCCCACCATTGACCCGGAAATGTTCGAGATTCCAGAAGGTGTGACAATGATGTAAAAATCATAGCTTTACTAACAAACAACTAACCTCCGCCGTCAGAGTTTCGTGCTTTGGCGGCGGTTTATTTTTACCGCTCAAGCATATTTATGTCTACGCAACCAATTCTATTTTCAAAGCGTCTATAAGATTGATAACAAAAACTAATTAATAACTTATTTTTCTAATTATGAAAAAAATAGGATTTTTTCTGATGGTGGCTGCGACAATGATGGCCACAAGTGTGAACGCTCAACCAGGTGGTTCAAAATCGAATCTGCCGCTTGCGAATGCTTCGGTGCCCGCCGACGCCCGTTATGAGTTGAAGTCGGGCATAATCAAGTACGAAGGTGTGTCGCAAGGCAAGAAGGCGGAAGTCACGCAGTATTTCGACGATTATGGCAAGAAGCAAACAGTTGTTACCGTGATGGAACATGGCTCGGAGAAAAAAGAGGTCAAAATAATACAGTTCGAGGACACCGTTTACACAATCATTGATAAGATGGGCATGAAGATTGTTTCACCTGAAAAAAGCATTAACTATCTGCAACTTACGTCTGATGTCATCAAGAAAAACAAAATTCAGGAACTGGGCACCGGAACTGTGGCTGGCCGTCAGTGCACGAGATATTCGGAGAAGATGAAACTAATGTTGCGGACCAACGACGTTGAGGTGTGGGTATGGAAAGGCATTTCGCTGAAGTCGGTTACGAAGTCGGGTGACAAGGAGATTGAGAACCAGACCGCCACCGAAGTCCAGGAAAACCCCACCATTGACCCGAAAGTGTTCGAGATTCCGGCTGACGTTAAAATCAGGGTAATGAATTAGGGACTAGCAAACAACTAACTAAAAATGCCAATCTAAAGCATTGTTGAAAAGAAAGTCGGAGGTTCAATGTCGCACCATCTAAATAAAAGAGTACTTTCGCAGAAAAATTCAACGATATGAACTTTTTAGACAGAAACGAATTCAACTTCGCACCAGCACCTCAAGTGCTGGAAGCGCTTAAAAATTTTGATACACAGAAACTTGGTTTCTACACTCGAATCTACGATGAAGGCAAGAAGAGTATTTTTTCAGTTTTCCTTTCGGAGGAATACGGGATTGACGAGAAGCAGATTATGCTCGGCTACGGTGGCGAAGACCTGCTGAAAGAAGCCGTTCACTACTTCCTGACCTTGCCCGACCACAATCGGCTGATGCTGGTGCCGAAATTCTCGTGGTGGTACTACAAGTCGATTGCCGACGAAGTTGACGGCCAGACAGTTCAGTATCCGCTCTACGAAGACGGCGACACTTACCGCTACGACCTTGACGCGCTCAAGAAGATGCTGCACGAGTTGAACCCGAAAATTCTGCTTCTGGCGTCGCCCAACAACCCGACAGGCAACGCACTCACACCCGAACAAATCGAGAATCTTCTGCAGGAAGCCCCGAAAACAACTTATATAATTATCGACGAAGCGTATGCTTCATACGTGAACCGCGACAGCAGTTACATTAAACGTTTGGTCGATGAGTTCCCTAATCTGCTGATTGTCCGTACGTTGAGCAAATTCTATGGTCTGCCGGGATTGCGGATGGGATTCGGATTCACTGGCAACGGACTTGGCAAGTTCAACCGCTTCGGCAACAAGTATTTAGGCTACAACCGCATTTCGGAAGACTTGGCCATTGCGGCGCTCAAAGCCACCGACTACTACCGCAACATTGCCGACAGCATGAACGCCGACCGCCAGCGCTATGAGCAGGAAATTGGCGCGCTCACAGGCTTCAAGGTTTACAAGTCGCAGGCCAACTTCATTCTGATAAAGTACCCGATTGAACTGAAAGAATCGCTGCAAACAGCCTTACAAGCAGAAGATTACAAGATTAAGTTCATGAACGAGCCCGACATTAACACGCACCTGCGCATTACGCTCGGCCGCCCCGAACAGAACCGAATCGTTATCGACACCATTAAAAAAGTGGCCACGAAATGAAAGCCGTAATCCTTGCCGCAGGCACCGCGTCGCGCCTTCGTCCGCTCACAGCCAGCACCCCGAAATGCCTTTTGAAGGTGAACGGGAAGACACTTCTGGAGCGTACTTTGTACAATTTTATAAGTAATGGAATAACTGATTTCCTGATAGTTACTGGGTATTTGCAGGAAATGATTATAGACTTTGTTAAGAAGAATTATCCCGATTTGAACGTGAAGTTTCTCTACAACAAGGACTACGCCACAACCAACAATATTTATTCGCTCTTTCTAGCCGAAGAGTTTGCATGCGGCAACGATTTCATCCTGTCCGACAGCGACATACTCTTCTCAAAGGACATAATTGCAGCGCTTCTTGCCGACAAAAATCCCGATGTGCTTGCAATGAATCGTCACGAGTTGGGCGAAGAAGAAATAAAAATCATTTCCGATGCCGACCGCAATGTGCTTGAAATCAGCAAAGTATGCTCAATCGAAAACGCTGTGGGCGAATCGGTTGGACTTGAAAAAATGTCGGTCAACTATTCAGCCGCTTTGTACAAAGAACTGCACCAAATGATTGACCATGAAGGACTTTCAAACGTTTTCTACGAGAAGGCTTTTGAGCGTCTGATTCCGCACGGGCACATTTTTAAATATCTCGACACCACAAACTTCTTCTCGATGGAAATCGACACAGTGGAAGATTACGAGCGAGTTAAAGATTTGAAAATTTGAAAGTTAAACTATAATGAAAATAGTACTTTTTTGCGAGAACAAATACGCGATAGACATTCTGAACCCGATTCAGGAAGAAGCACAAAAAGATTCTGAAAATCAGATTCTTTGGTACGTTCACAAAAAGCGAATCCCCGACTTTCCGTTGAAAGACGAAGTGAAATACACCAATTCAATTCAGGAAATCTACGATTTCAAACCTGAAGCCGTTTTCGTTCCTGGAAACATAGTGCCATACTACCTTTCGGGTGTGAAAATCCAGATTTTCCATGGTTATGCCGCCGAGAAGAAGGACCATTGGGTTATTCGCCGCTATTTCGACACCTATTTCACTCAAGGACCGTTTTTCACCGCTGGATTCGAGCGTCTTGCAAAAAAATACAAGGATTTTGAAGTGTTGGAGACTGGATGGCCCCGTCAGGACTGGATTTTTCACCACAAGAACGATTTCGAGCAGCAGAAGCAGGAACTTCTCAAAAAGTACGGCAAAAAAGAACTTGTGCTTTACGCTCCGACATTCTCGCCAAGCTTGACATCGCTGCCAAAATTCAAGGACGGACTTGTTGATTTTGTTAACAATCAGGATGTTCTGTTGATTCTGAAATTCCATCCGCTCACCAAGAAAGAATGGATGGACGAGTACAGGCAACTCGCATCGGAGCAGAAAAACATGCTTTGGATTGAAGATTATACCGTCACAAAGTATATGCTGATGGCTGATGCGATGATAAGCGACACAAGTTCAACAATTTACGAGTTCCTTCTTTTGGATA
Source organism: Salinivirgaceae bacterium (assembly GCA_016284875.1). Taxonomy (GTDB): domain Bacteria; phylum Bacteroidota; class Bacteroidia; order Bacteroidales; family SZUA-534; genus RUG13583. Next base: position 26,673 of record JAEEPS010000011.1, read on the forward strand.
AGCCGGTCATCACTCTCGATGCCGTTGCAAAAGACATCTACTGGAAAAACATCACTGACCCGATGCAACTTTCAAAGGCTTACGACGAGATTAAAACCGACCCGAAACTGACCGAACTTCGCCAATGGGTTATTAAAAACTACGACCCGTACACCGATGGCAAGGTGGCTCAAAGAATGCTTGAGGGCGCCAAAGACTTCATTGCGCGCCACGGAGTTCCCGAAAAGCGCAAACTTAATCTTTGGCGTAAATACACGAGTATCAAGACGTTCGGAAAAATCAAGAAATAGCAATGGACGAGAATAAGATTTCGGTTGTAATAAATACCTACAACGAGGAAAACTCGCTGGGCGAGATATTGGAATATCTGAAGGATTTCGACGAGATTCTTGTTTGTGATATGGAGAGTACCGACAACACCGTCAAGATTGCCGAGGAGTTTGGTTGCCGCGTGGTGACTTTTCCGAAGGGGAACTACAATATTGCCGAGCCAGCGCGCGATTTTGCCATCCATTCGGCTAAATATCCGTGGGTTCTTGTTGTCGATGCTGACGAGATAATTCCTTCAGCATTAAAGGATTATCTATACAATTATATTAAAACCGAAAATCCAGCCGCAGGCTTGTTCATTGCGAGGAAGAATTTTGTCATGAACTGTTTCGTGAAGAATTCTTATCCTGATTATCAGTCGCGTTTCTTCCAGAAAGACAAGATTACATGGCCGCCTTATGTTCATTCAAGGCCGATAATTGATGGTCCGACAGAGAAAATTCCATCATCGAACCAGGAATTGGCGATGATTCACAAATCGATGACTTTGCATACCAAAATTGCCAAAATGAACCTTTACACTTCAAACGAAATTGAGAAGAGGAAAGGGGAGAAGGTTGGAATTTTGGGAATTTTCGCGAAATGCACATTCCGATTCATCAAGAGTTACATCTTCAAAGGCGGTATTTTTCAGGGTATTTCAGGGCTCGTACTGTCGATTAACGAGGCCAATTACAAATTTTACACACTGGTTAAGATTTGGGAGCACAACAATGCCGAAAAGTATATGAACAATACTAAATAGGTTGTCTTACAAATACTTATCAATGCCGTTTTTGCACCGAGTGAGTTTGTTCTCAATCACTTTTTTAATCGCCTCATTGTGAGTCAGTTCGTTCTCTTTCGAAGATTCTTTGTGGTAGAGGTGGAAGCAGATGCCGCCGTTTTTGAGGAATTTTTTCTTCACCCCCGCAAAGTGCAGGCGGTAGGCTAGTTCGCCGTCCTCATGTCCCCACGATGTCAGGTCTTCGTTGTAGCCGTTCACTCTGATAATGTCGTCTTTCCAGAACGCCATGTTGCAGCCTCGCAACTTGTTGATTCTTTTTCCATAGCGCGGAGCGAAAACTTTTTGCAGAGGTTTAATGCGCAAAGAATTCAAAATGTGGCTTCTCTGCATGTATTTGAATTTTGGTTTGATGCTCTGATTATCAAACATTTTCTGCGTTCCGTCGGGCATGAGATATACTCTGCTCCCGCATACAAAATAACCCTTTTCGGCAAGCCGGATGTGGTCTTCTACAAAATGCTTTTCAAAAATGATGTCGCCGTCCGATTGTATTATGTAGTCGCCAGTGCAGCGGGCAAAAGCCTTGTTGCGGATTTGGCAAAGTTGGAAACCATTGTCCTCGTGCCAGACATGAACGATTTTTACATTCGAATTATCCGCGATTTTTTTTATCAAGTCAGCAGTTTCTGCAGTGGAACCATCATCGGCAATGACAATCTCATCTGGCGCAACAGTCTGGTTTAGTGCACTTTTTAAGCATAATTCAAGATATTTTGGTGAGTTGTATGTTGAGATTACGAGTGATGTTTTCATTGTGTTTTAATCTTGAATCATGGCGCTAAGATAAACATTTGTGGTATGCCGGAAAGCAATATGCACATTATTAAACGATATGTGACTTGCTTTTGTAACTTGCTTTATATTAGCGGATTCGTGCGTAAATCATCTCTTGTAAAAATCACCAATCTCGTGAATTTTCTCATTCAGAGCGGCATAGTCGATTGAGTCTTGTGGCAACTCGTTAAGGTGAGCGTCGGTTGCGAAGAAATAACCCGACGGGCGCTTTTCGTAGATGTGATTTTGGTGAAGAAACGCGAAATTCTTGCGGCTGCCGACCAGCATCCAATCGCGCAAGGTGCTGTCCGATAGTATTTTGCCGCTGCCAAAATCTTCGCAATTATTTTCAAGGCCCAGATACTGTTTCAACAAAGTGGGGCAAATATCATAATGTGATGTGCGATAATTTATTGTTGAAGGCTGGCAATCAGGCGAATACATTACAAGATTTGTTCCGATTTGCGCATCGGAGAAGTTGCCGTTGTGCCCCCAGAATCCCTTGCCATTATCATCGAATTCTTGCCCATGGTCGCCGCAAATCATAATAATCGAATTCTTCAGAAGTCCTTTGTCTTCAATCTTTTGCATAACCATTTCCACAAGAGAATCCACCTGATAGACGGCGTTTCGATAGAGGTTGAAAAACGGCTCAATAGCCATCTCTTTGTTGAGGAGTTTGGTGTAGTCGGCGAATTTCCACGACGGCTGAAATTTCCATAGGCGCTCTTCCGGCATCTCGTACGAATGGGCAAGGTCGTAGAAAAGCCAGGCAAAAAGCGGTTTTTCGGTGTCGGCGCTGTCGATGTACCGGATAAAATTTTGTGTCAGGTTGCAGTCGCGGTCGTAAACGGTTTTGCCCTCGGTTTCTGTGGTTATATCCGGAAAAACATGGAAAAGAACGCGGTTGAAAGCCGGATTTCGCAGTGTGGCGCTTGGAAATGTCTGCACATCGTAGTCCAAAGTTTTAAGCCTGTCAACAAAAACGGGACTGATGTTATTCATCTCAAAATCTTGCCAATAGAACGACGACAGCGAAGTGAAAATCGTAAAGATGCTTCCTTTTGTGCCGTTGCTCGAACTGACATGATTGGTGTATCTGACGCATTTGTTGGAGAAATCCATGATATTGGGCGTGTTCTCCGCGTTGAAGGTCCGCCGGTTCCATGCGTCGATGACTATAAGAAAGATGTTCGGAGGAGTTATCGAGTCGTTCCAGACAAGTTCCTTTTTGGGGTAGTTGAGGGTTCCGTCGTCAGTCTTTTCCTCTTGTATTTTCTTCAGGTCGATAAATCCATATTTGTCAAAATTCGTGTTCGCGCTTGTCGGATAATAATAGGGTATGGCTTCGGTGCATTTAATTATTGTGCTGTTGAGCGATGCCGAGCAATAGGCGTAAATGCCGTTTGCAGAAATAACGCAGAGCGAAAGCACGACTATCGGCTTCCATGCCTTGTATTTCCTTCCGAAGATTTTTGACGATTTGAGAACCAGAAAGATGTTTATGGCGACGATGGCTGCGGCTGCGGCGAACGATTTCAGTTTCAAACTGATGTCGAAAACAAAAATCTGACCGGCCGCCGGACCTGTCAAAAGGCTTAATACAAAGCCGTTTATGTGGAATCGGTAGAAGGCGAAAACAAAATAATCGATGATGACAACGATTTGCAAAATGGCGGCAATCACGGCAAATACAATGTCGGCGATGGTGTCTTTTTTGAGAAGAATGCGCAGCAAAAAGTTTATGATGCCGGGCACGAGCATTACAATCGCGCTGTGGCAGATGGCCGATAAAATAATGTATAGAACCGCAAAAAAATAGAGTTCAACGCCGCAGTTGGCGATGGTTGTCAAAATCAGTGCCACGCATAGTAACAGCGTGGCTATAAGATAGTTAGTGAATGATATTCGAAGATTGTCTTTCATCGTTTCCTTTTCTGGTTTTGCAGAAACCATTCCGTCAAGATTTATTCTTTCACGGTCAAATCATTATCAATCATTCGTGCGTGATATTGCTGAATTTCAGCCTTCAACAGATTTAGCATCTTATCTTCTTGTTGTGGAAACTGCCCAATAAGATTGTTTTCCAAAAATACATCTTCGGCAGGTTTGAAAAGCCCGGTCTCTTTCAGTCCGTCGAATTGGAGGAACAATCCATCCATTTCGATTTGGTAGAGCGGCTCGCTGAAATTCACTACGTAACCTGTTGTGTCAGAGGCATCGAAATAGGAATTGCCAAAGGCGATGTACGGCTTGTCAAAATTCAGATAGTCCAAAATTGTTGGCGTGATGTCGGTTTGGCAGAACAGTTTTTCGGAGATTTTTTTTATGCCGCCTTCGTGATAAAATACAATCGGCACTTTGAAAACGTTGCGGTCAGTGACGTACTCGGGACTTAAATTTTTGTTGGTGTGGTCAGCCGTGATGACAAAAAGTGTGTTCTTGAACCATGGATATTCCTTCATCTTGTTGAAAAACAGCCTAATGGCATTGTCGGTGTATTGAATGCACTTTGTTATTGGATGCGGACCTTCTTTGAATTGCTCCTTATACCTTTCGGGAATGCGGAACGGACTATGAGATGTGGCAGAAAAACAAGCAGTTACAAATGGCTGCGGAATCTCGCCCATGCTTTTGGCGTAGTATTGCAAAAACTCCTCGTCCCAAATTGCCCAGTGGCCGTCGAAATCATCCATCGCATTGAAACTCGAATCGTTACAATATTCAGTCATGCCGTAATAGTCCTGAAAACCAGCCAGGCGCGAGAAATGCAGAAAGCCCATGCTTCCGTTGGGCGCGCCATGGTAAAATGCTGAATAATAGCCTTTTTGCTTTAGGAGCGATGCAATGCTGTTCACCTTGTTGTTTGAGTACATCCCCATAAAAAAGTGGTCGGTGAGGTAAGGAATTCCCGCCAGAATCGACGGCATCGCGTCAATCGACTTGCGTCCTGTGGCAAACGAGTGAGTGAATGTAAGTCCTTCATTATAAAGCGAATCCAAAAACGGAGTGTAGCCTTCGTTGCCATTGAAAAATCCCGAATATTCCTTTCCGAAACTCTCTAGAATCAGAATCACCACGTTCATGTTTTTGAACTCGCCTTCGGGCTGCGGATTATGGACTGGCGAGTAGATTGCCTCCAATTCGCTTTGCGGAAAATACTCTGGATTGGTGAACGATATTTTGCCGATTGTGCGGAAGATGCAGTACGGCGTGTTGAGGACGATGGCCGACTCGTTGCTTTTTTTGATGTACTCGTTGGCGTTGTTCATGTTCATCGGTCGGTGGTCGTTGTCGATAAAGAACGAGCCGCGGATTCCAGCCATAAAAAGGTAGATGCAGAACAGTGTCGCGGGCAGTGTCTTAAGACTGTATCTTTTTGAGGTAAAGTCAGTTGCCGCAACTTTCGGATTGTAATAAAACTTGATGACGGCAAAAATCAGAGCGGCGGCGGCAATGGTCAGATACCAATAATCGATGAGTCCGCCGAAGAAGATTCCCGCCAGATTGTTCTCGTTGGCAAATTCGTGAAAGAACGAAAAATTGGTGCGGCGCGAGTTGAACGGGAAGAATGCCGAGTCGAAAATATTAGCCGCAACTCCTATCGATACAGGTATGATAAACAGATATTTAACCACTTTCCGATACCGCTCGCCAAAGACGAATTTGAACGGCAGAATCATCATAATCAGGCACGGAAACGTGAGATAGAAAATGGCGGCGAAGTCGTATTTTATGCCACCTCTGAAAAGTGTCAGATAATGAGACAGTTCGATTCCGCTGTAGAACGTCTGGTTGGCGGCAACGAAAATCACGCGGCACAGGAAAAAGATTGCAAACGCGAGAGCGTAATTCACCGCGTATTGCATTATCGGATGCTTAATTATCTGTTTTACTGGCATTTCAATGTAAAATTCACGCTTTAATTATCGCATTGCTAAAGCGCCGATTCATAAGGCAAAGGTAAAATTCGTTTAATTAATAGGTGAACTTTAGTTGGCAAATAATCGTTGGGTTTCGCGAATAAAATCAGAATAAAAAAAGTAAAAAATACTTTTTCAACTCATTTTCGTTAGCGATATTTGTGTAATTTTGGATAAACACTTAATCGGGAACGAAATGAAACAACTTAATAGACACACCGCCGAGGCCAAAACCTACACCGAAAAGGTGATTCAGTTTGGCGAGGGCAACTTTTTGCGCGCTTTCGCGGATTGGATTATCTGGCGGACCAACCAGGTGACTGATTTCAATGCGTCGGTGGTGGTGGTACAGCCGCGCGCGGGCGGAAAAGTTGAGATGCTCAACGCTCAAGACGGCCTTTATCACCTTAACCTTCAAGGACTTGATGACGGAAAGACGGTTGACACCATTGATTTGATTGACGTTGTAAGCCGCGGCATTGACCCGTACAAAGATTTCGACGCCTACCTGCGCCTGGCCGAGCAGCCCGAGATGCGGTTCATAATCTCGAACACCACCGAAGCGGGCATTGCCTTCGACCCCGCGTGCAAGTTCACCGACAAGCCCGCGCTCTCGTTTCCTGGCAAACTGGTGCAGTTGCTCTACCACCGTTTCGAGCATTTCAAGGGCGATGTCTCGAAGGGCTTCATTATTCTGCCGTGCGAACTTATCTTTCATAACGGCAAACACCTGAAAGAGTGCATTTTGCAATATATCGACCATTGGAATCTTGGCAACGGGTTCAAAACGTGGTTCGAGACGGCGTGCGCGGTTTACAGTACGCTTGTCGACCGCATTGTGCCTGGCTATCCGAAAGACAACGCCGACGCGATTAAGGAACGTATTGGTTTTGATGACAATCAGTTGGTTGTGGGCGAAGTTTTCCACCTGTGGGTGATTGAAGCGCCTGAATCGCTTTCGCGAGAGTTCCCTGCCGACAAAGCGGGGCTGCACGTGCATTTTGTGCCGTCGGAGGCGCCGTACCACGAGCGCAAAGTGACGCTCTTGAACGGACCGCACACGGTGCTGTCGCCTGTGGGTTATTTGAGCGGACTCGACACTGTGCGCGAATGCTGCAGCGATGAACTTGTGGGCCAATTTGTTGATAAAGTGATGTTTGATGAACTTCTGCCCACACTGAATCTTCCCGAAGACGAACTGCGAAAATTTGCGCTCGACGTGAAAGACCGCTTCAATAATCCGTTTGTAAAACATTATGTGACAAGCATTATGCTCAACTCGTTCCCGAAATTCAAGACGCGCGACTTACCAGGTTTGAAAATCTATCTGGAACGCAAGGGCAGCCTTCCAAAGGGCCTTGTGTTTGGTCTGGCGGCCATTTGCACCTATTATAAAGGCGGCTTCCGCGGCACCGATGAAATTGTGCCCAACGACGCGCCCGAAATCTTGAATTTACTCGAAACACTTTGGGCTACAAGCAGTTGCGCCGAAGTGGCGAAAGGCGTTCTGGGCGCCAAAGACCTTATCTGGGGCGAGAACTTGAATCTTATTCCAGGACTTACCGACCTGTTAACCAGCGATTTGGAAATGATTCAAAAAGACGGAATGAGGGCCGCAGTGAAATCAATTTTGTAAAGATGGCACAGTATATCCAAATAAATCCCGCCGACAACGTGGCCGTGGCGCTCGCACCGCTCAAGGCTGGCACCCGAATCGACCTGAACGGAGGAATCGTCCTGAAAAACGACATTCCAGCGGGGCACAAGTTTGCGCTCTGCAATCTCGCTCAAGGCGAAAATGTTGTGAAGTACGGTTTTCCAATCGGGCACCTTACCGATGGTGTTGCCGCGGGCTCGCATATCGACCATAATATTCTGAAAACCAATCTTGAAGGTGTGTCGGATTACACCTACGAGCCGAAACTAGCAGAGGTCGCGTCCACAGCAGTAAAACGCTCATTTAAAGGCTTTAAGCGTGCAAATGGCACAGTGGGCACAAGGAATCAGATTTGGATAATTCCGACGGTGGGCTGCGTGAACGGCATTGCGCAAAAACTTGCCGAACGTTTCCGTGCCGAAATCGCTGGGCGCGAAGGCTATGTTGACGCAGTTGTGGCTTTTCCGCACAACTATGGATGCTCGCAACTTGGTGAAGACCACCAAAATACTCGGATTGTACTACGCAATATGGTTCGCCACCCCAACGCTGGCGGCGTGCTGGTTGTCGGTCTCGGCTGCGAGAACAACCAACTTTCGGCTTTCCGCGAACTCGTTGGTGAGGTTGATGACAAACGTGTGAAAATGTTTGAATCACAGAAGGTTGATGGCGACGAATTGGAATACGGACTCGGGCTACTGCGCGAGATTTTCGCTGTTTGCTCAACCGATGTCCGCGAAGATGTGCCCGCCGCCGAATTGCGTGTGGGGCTGAAATGCGGCGGTTCCGACGGGCTGTCGGGCATAACCGCCAATCCGCTTCTGGGTACGTTCAGCGATTGGATTGTGGCGCAAGGTGGAACGACCGTCCTGACCGAAGTGCCCGAAATGTTCGGCGCCGAAACACTCCTGATGAACCGCTGCCAAAACCGCGCGACTTTCGACAAGACCGTCGCCTTAATCAACGATTTCAAGAACTACTTTATCGCTAATAATCAGCCAGTTTACGAGAATCCGTCGCCAGGAAACAAGGCTGGCGGCATATCGACACTCGAAGAAAAATCGCTCGGCTGCACGCAGAAATGTGGCACAAGCACAGTCCGCGATGTGCTGCGCTACGGACAAATAATTGAGGGCAAAGGACTTAACTTACTTTCGGCACCAGGCAACGACCTTGTAGCAAGCACCGCGCTGGCCGCAAGTGGCTGTCAATTAGTGCTTTTCACTACTGGCCGCGGAACGCCGTTCGGGACGTTCGTGCCAACGCTGAAAATCGCGACCAACACGCCATTATATCGCGGAAAGCCGAACTGGATTGACTTCAACGCGGGTGTGATTGCCGATGGCGAGCCGATGGACAAGATGGCCGAAAGGTTTATCGATTTTGTGATTGCGGTGGCCAGCGGCCAGGCGGTCAACAACGAGAAGAACGGGTATCGCGAGTTTGCGATTTTTAAAACTGGGGTGACACTTTAGCGGTGTGCACTGATTGATAGGTATTTATAAGAGTATTTGAATTAATTTTTTAAAAATTTCCCGCCGTAAGGCGGCAACAAAAACGATGGCTTCAGATAAGAACTTTTTGGATTACGTGCTTGACCAACTTTCGGCACTCGATGGCGTGACCTACCGCGCAATGATGGGTGAATACATTCTGTATTTCAATGGCCGCATTTTTGGCGGAATCTACGATAATCGCTTGCTAATCAAGCCTGTGCCTGCAGCGTTGAGGCTCATTTCTGATGTCCGCTATGCCGAACCATACGAAGGCGCTAAACCAATGATTATCACCGATATAGTTGATAATAGCGATGCGTTCTGCAATCTTGTCAGGCAGATGTACGACGAACTTCCAGAAGTGAAACCGAAGAAAAAGAAGTGATTATGAACATTATAGACGCACATAGCCACCTTTGGCTGAAACAGGACACCGTGGTCGACGGGCAGCGGATTTACACCACAACCCGCGGTCGCTCAATGTTTTTCGATGGCGAACGCCAGATGCTACCGCCGTTTATGGCCGACGGACGCAACACCGCCGAAATTTTTCTTGCCAATATGGACTATGCGCAGGTGGGCGGGGCCGTTGTGGTTCAGGAAGTTATTGACGGTTGCCAAAACGATTACCTTGCCGAAGTGGCGCAAAAATACCCCGAACGCTTCTTCGTCTGCGGAATGCCGCGGCTTGGTTTGGAATCGGTCGAAGCCGAAAAACTGATTACCGCCGACGATATTTTGAGCGATGTCAAAACCTTGTATTCGCGTGGTTTTAAAGGAATTGCGATTCCTGGACACCGCGTGTGCCGTCCGTTGGCCGACCTTCTGCCAGCAATGAAGTTTATGGAAGCGAACCAAATGATTTTCTCTATGTGCCTTGCCGATGATGCACGGCAGATTGCAGAATTTCAACAACTTATAACAGAATGTCCGAACTTGAAAATCGCAATCGGACACTTTGGGCTGGCAACCAGTGCGAATTGGAAAAATCAGATTCTTTTGGCTCGGAATCAGAATGTTTATATTGAGTCGGGCGGCATTACCTGGCTGTATAACAGCGAGTTCTATCCGTTCAAAGGTGCAGTCGAGGCCATTCGCGAGGCGGCCGATTTGGTTGGCATTGAAAAACTGATGTGGGGCAGCGACTATCCGCGCACCATTTGCGCCATAACCTATCGGATGTCGTATGATTTTGTACTGAAAACCAACGAGTTGACCGACTCGCAAAAATCGGCCTTCCTTGGCGAAAACGCTGTCAGATTCTACGGATTCAAGAATCTGCCAAAGTTGCCGTACATTAAAAATATGTCAGAGTAACACATTAAATATCAAACAAATGAAAGCAATTCAAATTACAAAACCAGGCTTGGCAGAGATTGTTGAGTGTGACAAGCCTGTTCTGAAATCGGGCGAGGTGCTGCTGAAACTCGGCTACGTGGGCTTTTGCGGTTCCGACCTGAACACCTATCGCGGCGGAAACGCAATGGTGACGTTCCCACGCATTCCTGGGCACGAAATCGGCGCAACCATTGTCGAAACTGCCGCCGATGTGCCGTCGCAACTAAAAGCGGGCCAGGTGGTTACGGTGAATCCTTACACCAACTGCGGCCATTGTGCGTCGTGCCGCCGCGGGCGCGTGAATGCTTGCGAGAACAACGAAACGCTTGGCGTTCAACGCAATGGCGCGATGCAGGAATACATTGCCCTGCCGTGGCAGAAAATCATTCCGTGCGGCTCGGTTTCGCTGCGCGATGCGGCTTTGATTGAGCCGATGAGCGTCGGTTTTCACGCTGTCGACCGTGGCAGAGTAACTGATACTGACATAGTTATGGTAATCGGCTGCGGAATGGTTGGTTTGGGTGCAGTGGTGCGTGCCGTGATGCGCGGCGCAACCGTCATTGCCGCCGACCTCGACGATGAGAAACTCGCCATTGCCCGTTCGCTTGGTGCGAAATTCACCTACAACACCGCCACCGAATGGAATCTGCCGTCGCCTGATGTTGTGATTGAGGCCGTTGGTGCGGCGCCTACCTATCATTTGGCCGTCAATCGCGTGGCGTTCACAGGGCGCATTGTCTGCATTGGCTATGCAAAAAGCGATATTGAGCTGACAACCAGTCTGTTCGTGAAGAAAGAACTCGACATTATGGGCTCGCGTAACGCCAATCCGTCTGATTTTGAGGCGGTTATTAAATATTTGACAAACTCGGGCGCGCCCGTCGAGAAATTTATCAGCCGCATAATCGAGCCGCAACAGGCCGACGAAGCGCTGAAAACCTGGGCCGAAGCACCTGGAAAAGTGTTCAGAATCCTTGTAAAATGGGATTGATTATAAATTAGTTATATCGATACAATGAAACAGAGAAATCTTGGAAAAACGGGCTTGAAGTTGTCGGCTTTGGGCTTTGGCGCGTCGAGTCTGGGTGGCGTTTTCCACTCGTTGAACGAGGCCGACGGCATTCGCGCGGTGCACACTGCGGTTGAGAACGGAATCAACTTTATCGACGTGTCGCCGTATTACGGCCACCTGAAGGCGGAAATGGTTCTGGGAAAGGCGCTTAAAGAGATTCCGCGCGACAAATTCATTCTTTCGACAAAGGTTGGGCGCTACGGCAAAGACGGCGTGAACACGTGGGATTATTCCGCCCGCCGCGCCCACGACAGCGTTTTTGAAAGTATGGAACGGCTCAATGTTGATTATATCGACATTATCAACGTGCACGATATTGAGTTTCAGGCTGCGATGCCTGGCGGTCTGCAAAAGATTGTAGATGAGACACTTCCTGCTCTTGTCGAACTTCGCGAAAAGGGCGTTGTGGGGCACGTCGGCATAACCGATTTGCAACTCGAGAACCTGAAATGGGTTGTCGAGCACTCGCCCGAAGGCACTGTTGAGAGCGTTCTGAACTTCTGCCACTACTGTCTTTGCGATGACAAACTTATTGATTTTCTGGACTTTTTCGAGAGTCGTGGCATTGGTGTGATAAATGCTAGTCCGCTGTCGATGGGGCTGCTCACAATGCGCGGCGCACCCGATTGGCACCCTGCACCGAAGGCCCTGCGCGACGCTTGCGCCGAAGCGGCACGTTATTGTGATTCAATTGGTTACCCGATAGAAAAACTCGCAATGCAGTATAGCCTTGGCAACAGCCGCATTGCTTCGAACCTGTTCTCGACAACCAATCCGCAGAATGTTCTGAAAAATATTGATTTTGTAAAAGAACCTGCTGATGCTGAAGTAGTTGCAAAAGTTCGCGAAATCATTGGCAATCAGTTCCGCGTAAGTTGGAAAAACTCGTAAACACCACATTTATAACCACTAAACACAACAATAAAAATGAAGACAATCGAGAAAAAACACCTTCTGCCATTCTGCCTTGTGACGGTTTTGTTTCTGCTTTGGGGAATGGCTAACAATATGACTGACACTCTGTTAAGTGCCTTCAAGCGCATAATGTCGATGACCGACACGCAGACATCGCTCATTCAGTTTGCGTTCTACGGGTCGTACTTCTGTTTTGCGCTGCCCGCTGCGCTTTTCATCCGTAAGTACAGTTACAAAAGCGGTGTCATTTTGGGCCTTGTGCTCTACGCCGCGGGCGCCATTCTGTTTTTCCCCGCGTCGAAGGCTGCATCATATGCTTTCTACTTGATAGCCATATACATATTGGCTGGCGGATGCTCAATTTTGGAAACCACGGCCAACCCGTATATTCTATCGATGGGTTCGCCAGAAACGGCCACTCGAAGGCTTAATATCGCACAGGCGTTCAATCCGTTAGGCTCGATAACTGGCATTCTTATGAGTCAGTTTTTCATTCTTTCGCAACTCTCGAGCGCCACAGCATCCGACCGCGCCGCAATGACGCAGAGCGACCTGACATCGATGCAGGCGCACGAGTTGAATGCCATCACAGGTACCTATATGACGCTTGGTTTTGTGCTTTTGGCCATTATGGTTGTGATGCTTCTGGTGCGTATGCCCGAAGGCGGCGATGACAGTCGCGACAGCGTGAAGGAATCGTTTAAACGATTGATTAAGAATAAGAAATACGTGTTTGGCGTTGTGGCGCAGTTCTTCTATGTGGGCGCACAAATCTGTGTTTGGTCGTTCACCATCCGCATTGTGATGCAGGAACTTGGCTTGCTCGAAGCCGATGCTGCCACCATCTATCTTATTAGTATTATTTGCTTTAGCGCAGCACGGTTCATCTTCACCTGGCTGATGAAATGGATTCAACCGTCGAAACTGCTACTGTGGGCGTCGGCCGCCGATATTGTTCTGTGTCTGATAGTTGCGTTGTGCAGCGGTACTGGTGCAGTCTGCATTGCGGCGCTCATCGGCGTTAGTTTCTTTATGTCGCTGATGTTCCCAACCATCTACGGCATCGCGCTCGAGAATGTGGGTGCCGACGCGAAAATTGGTGCTTCAGGCTTGATAATGGCCATTTTAGGTGGTGCGCTTCTTCCGCCGCTTCAGGGAGTCATTTCCGATGCAACAAACATCAACATCTCGTATCTGGTGCCGATGGTTTGCTTTGTGGTGGTGCTGATTTACGCAAGGTACGTTGGACGGCAAGTGAAAAAAGCATAAAAAACGGGGCTTTTGCCCCGTTTTTTATTTCAGTATCTTTTCTACAATCATTTCTGCCGTTATCTTGTTGAGACATTGATATTTGTCGTTCAACCGACACTCCTTGTTGCCGTAAATTGAGCATGGGCGACAGGGGAGAGGAATCTGCACGGCATCGGTTTCGTCCTGATTAAAACCGAAGAATCCCGCTGCGGGATGTGTCGCGCCCCAAACCGAAACGGCTCTTGTGCCGACGAGCGAGGCCAGATGCATGTTCGCGCTGTCCATCGACAGCATGCAGTCGAGTTCCGCAATCAAAGTCAGTTCGTTTTTCAAGCCGCCCGACTTTCCGACAAGGCTGACAACGTTTTGATATTTGTCCTGCCACTGCTCCAAAACTGCTTTTTCTTTCTCGCCAAATCCGAACAGGAAAACCTGCAAACCTTTTTCCGACAATAATTTAACAACTTTTTCGGTTGTTTCGAGCGGCAGAATTTTGCCTTTGTGTGCGGCAAAAGGTGCAACGCCTATTTTTCCGCTTTTCCCAGATTTTGAGGTTTTCGGAAAGTTCAATTCAAAATCGAAACCGAGTTTTTCCAGCACATCCTGATAACGTACAAAGGTAGTTTTCAGAGGTTTGCAGTTTTCGGCTCCTTTTGTCGTGAGGCGTTTCTTGTCGCTGCGGCCTTTGTCAATCCTAACAGTCTTTATTCCAGCCAAAGATGCTCTGAATTTCAGATATTTAGTCCTCAAAACATCGTGAAAATCAGCGTAGGCGTCAAAATCTTTTTGCTTTATTTCGCAGAAGAGTCGGTTAAGACCAGAAAAACCATCATAGTCCTTTTTTAAGTCGATGCCCCAAAACTTCACGTTTTCAGGAAGTTGTGAGAAAATCGGCTCAAAATTCTTGCGGCTCAAAAAAACAATTTCCAAATCTTTGTATTTCTGCGCCAGCGACCAAACCACGGGCACACACATAGCCACGTCGCCCATGGCGGAAAACCGAGTTATCAGCAATCGCTTGATTTCCATTATTTTGCGCCGTAGAGAACGGGGTTCAGATTCGGGTCGTTATACATCTTCATCTGTTTGTAGACTTTCATGTATTTTTTGCCCGAAGCAATATCGTCCAGAAGTTGGTCGATGGCGGTGCCGAGGTCTTTTTTCTGCTCCAAAAGAACGTTCAACTTGTTTTGGCACTGTGCTTTATGCTCTGTCGAGACATCGGTGCGCATAACCTGCTCCTGCATGTGGTAGATTTTCAGAGCCAGAATGCTGAAGCGGTCAACGGCCCAAGCAGGTGATTCAGTGTTGATTACGGCGTTGCCAGCCACTTTCACATCTTTGTATTTGTCAAGGAAATAACTGTCGATAAGTTCCACAAGGTCAGTACGGTCCTGGTTGCTCTTGTCGATGCGGCGTTTGATTTTGAGCGCCTCCACAGGGTCGATTTCGGGATTGCGGATAATGTCCTCCAAGTGCCATTGAACGGTGTCAATCCAGTTTTTGAGGTAGAGGTAATACTCTATGGTTTTGATTTCAAACGGATTAGCGATTGGGGTGTCCACATCGTCGTGTTTATGATAATCGGCAATCGACTGCTCGAAAATTTTCCAAGATGATTCTGTAAATGTCATAGTTATCTGTTTTTAATGTTTTTGTTGGGCAAAAGTAGCAAAAGTTGTTTGTCATGCTGCTATCTGTTGACATCAGATGTTATTTTGTATAAACCGCAGTTCCTGCTCTAGCATTTCGGTTTTGCGCATATGGTAGCCCGCGGCTAGAGCCGTCTTTATGGGGTTCGTGTAGATGGCGTCGATTTCCATCGTGCGGCGGTTGTCGAAATCGAGTTTCATACTTGGGCTGTAGGGCGTCATTCGGTCGGTCATTGCAAGCATTTTGTCAACAAACTCACGCTCAAATGGGGCACCGCAGGCGGCAGCGGCGTCAACCACTTCGTTCATCAGGTCGGTTACGAGTTGGCGTGTTGCGGCAAAGGCCATCAGGCGGTCGGTTGATGTGTTCAGCGCCACGGTCAGGCCGTTGTAGGGGATGTTCCAGACGAGTTTGCGCCAGCGCATCTCTTGCAGGTTCTGTGTGATGGTGCACGGGATTTGGGCTTCGTCGAAGTCGGTTTTTATTTGCGACAGCACGTCGGGCGCGCACTTTTGGTATTCGCCAATGGTGATGGCGCCATAATCGGCGTGGCGGATGTGGCCCTTGCCAACTCTCGACGAGCAGATGAACGCGGCCGCGCCCGCAATGGGTTGATCGGGCAGGGCGGATGCCAGTTTCTGCTCAAGTCTGAGTCCGTTCTGCACCAATATAATAATGGTGTCGCTCAAGAGCAGCGGCGGCAGCAATTGCGGCAGAAGGTGGTTTTGTGTCGATTTCAAACCAACCAGCACGACATTGCATTTTGGCATATCGGCCGTTGATTTGTAGGCATTTATCGGATTGATGACAAAATCGCCGTTCACCGAGTCAACTTGTAATCCGCGTGCGGCAACGTGTTCATATTCAGTGTTGAACAGAAAGTGAACGTCTTTGCCCGAGTTGGCAAGCCGTCCGCCATAGTATCCGCCAATGGCGCCAGTGCCGACAATTGCGTATTTGAGATTCATTGTTTGCAGAGTTTGTGATGACAGGTGATGTTTGATTGCCGATTCAAGAATAATGCTTCCTATAAATAGAAAAAGCCTTGATTAACAAGGCTTTTGTCGGGGTGATCCGACTCGAACGGACGACCACTTGCACCCCATGCAAGTACGCTAGCCAACTGCGCCACACCCCGTGGTTTTTGTTGGTGCAAATGTATCAATAGGCAGACATCTTGCAAAACTTTTTTTACAGAATTATTCTGTTAATTTTCTGTTAGCACTACCGCCGCCGTGTCCGCCACAAAAACGGAATCTCTTTATAAGTTTGTCTGCAAATTATTTCGATTATGGAAACAGAAAAAGTAAAAGTCTTGATAATTGGTTCAGGACCAGCAGGTTATACGACGGCAATCTACGCTTCGCGCGCTAATCTCTCACCTGTTTTGGTGACAGGATTGCAGGCAGGCGGTCAACTGACGCAAACAACTGAAATTGAGAATTTTCCAGGCTATCCGAATGGTGTTGACGGAAATCAGATGATGGAGGAGTTCCGCCAGCAGGCCGAGCGTTTGGGAACCGACATTCGTTTTGGCACGGTCACAAAGGTGGATTTTGCCGATGGCCGTCATTTGGTCACAGTCGATGATGAGAAACTGATTGATGCCGAGGCTGTTATAATTGCCACGGGTGCAACGGCCAAATATCTTGGACTGCCGTCGGAGGAGAAATATCGCGGAAGCGGTGTTTCGGCTTGTGCCACGTGCGACGGATTTTTCTACCGCAAAAAAGATGTTGCGGTGGTTGGCGGCGGCGACACCGCCTGCGAAGAGGCCACTTATCTGGCTCACCTTTGCAACAAGGTGTATATGATTGTGCGCAAAAACTTTCTGCGTGCGTCGAAGGCGATGCAGGAGCGCGTGATGAACACCCCGAATATCGAAATCTTGTTCGAACACAATACTTTAGACTTGTTTGGCGATGGTGTGGTTGAGGGTGCCAACCTGGTTTATCGTCAGGGAACGCCCGATGAGCAGCGCCGTCAGATTAAGATTGACGGATTCTTCCTTGCCATTGGTCACCACCCGAATAGTGCTGTTTTTCAGCCGTTTGTGAAGACCGATGAGGACGGATACATCATCACTGAGCCAAACTCGTCGCGCACTAATGTGCCAGGAGTTTTTGCTTGTGGCGATGTGATGGACCGCACCTACCGTCAGGCTATTGTGGCTGCGGGTTCGGGCTGCAAGGCTGCTCTCGATGCTGAACGTTATTTGTTGAGTAAGTGAGTAAAGTGGAGAGAGTAAAGAGTAAAGAGTAAAGAGCAATGTTGTTGATAATCAGTGATGAATCTTCTAAACCATCTAAACCTTCTCAACAGCGAAGCGTTTAAACTTCTAAACAAAAACTTATAACTTATTAACTTACAACTTATAACTAACTTATGGTATACCATTTCGATTGTTATTGCCCAACCCAATGGGGACAGAAGTTGGTTGTTACTGGCTCGTCTAAAGAGTTGGGGATGTGGGATTTGGACAATGTGTTGCCGCTTGAGTGCTGCGATTTGAATCGCTGGCGGGCAACCATTGAATGTGAGTGTGCGGAAATGGTTTATTATAAGTATGTTGTTGTGGATGAGCAGAATAAACAACATACAATGGAGGTGGGCCGTGTGCGTGTTTTGCCAAACGTGCCGCAGGGCGCGTCCGTTTGCCGCTGCATCGATACTTGGCAGGAGTTGCCGAAGGAGCAAGCCGCCTATCTCAGTTCTGCTTTTACGAACGTGCTTTTCCCAGCCAACAGCAGTTTTGCTGACAAACCGCAACGCAAGCGCCTTTCGGGCCGCCAACTCGAACTGACATGCTGCGTGCCGATGCTCAAACCAACGCAATTTGTCTGCTTGACAGGCAATTGCGCCCAGTTAGGCAATTGGTTCGAGATGTTGCCGATGTCGGTCGGGAAATATGCAATGTGGCATATCAGACTGTCATTGAATGACTTACCGTCGGAATTTGAGTATAAATATGTTGTCAAAGATACTGCTGATGAATCGTTCGTCTATTGGCAGCCAGGGGCAAACCACAGATTTGCAGATACTTATCCGCAGTCACCAGCGGTTTTTCGCATCGATGACGGGGTGCTTCAACTTGCCAGCGAAAAGGTTCGTTTTGCTGGTGTCAACGTACCAGTTTTCTCACTGCGCACTGCCGACAGTTGCGGTGTGGGCGATTTCAGCGACTTGAAAAAACTCATCGATTGGGCGGCTCGGGTAGGACTGAAGATGATTCAGATTTTGCCTATAAACGACACAATATCAACATATTCGTTCCTAGATTCGTATCCCTATAATGCCATTTCGGTATTCGCGCTCAATCCGCTTTTTATCGACATTTTTAAAATAGGTAAACTGACTGATAGTCAGGCGCAAAAGAAATATGAAAACGCGGCACGGGAACTAAATGAAGCGCCCGATGTTGATTACGAAAAAGTTATCCGCTTGAAACTCGATTATTGCCGAGCCGTGTTCACTCAGAATATGTCGGCAATTGTTGAAAGCGATGATTTTGTGCGCTTTATGAAGCAAAACGCATCGTGGCTTGAGCCTTATGCAGCGTTTAGTGTATTGCGTGACAAGCACCATACTGGCGATTTCAATAGTTGGGGTAAATATGCAAAGTATTCAGAGCGCGAGGTGCGCAAGATGTTCAAGCCCGATTCACCCGATTATGCCAGCGTAACTTTTTGGTGTTATGTGCAATACGAAATCGACCGCCAGTTGCGTGAGGCCGCAGCCCACGCACGCCGTTGTGGCATAATTTTGAAGGGCGATATTCCAATCGGTATCAGCCGCTGCAGTGTTGACGCGTGGTGTGCGCCCGAACTCTATAACTTTGACGGTCAGGCAGGTGCACCGCCCGATTTCTTCTCTGACTATGGTCAGAATTGGGGTTTCCCGACCTACAACTGGGAGCGGATGGCGCAGGACGGCTACGCTTGGTGGCGCAACCGTTTGGCGAAGATGAACAGTTATTTCGACGCCTACCGCATCGACCATATTTTGGGATTTTTCCGCATATGGGAAATCCCGACAACCGCTGTGCACGGCATTCTGGGCCATTTCAGCCCATCGCTGCCGCTGTCGGAGGCCGAACTGTTTGAGCACGGCATTGTCATCGATTATGCTGATGCCTGCATTCCGACAACCGATGCCGAAACAATTGCCAAACTGTTTGGAAATCAGGCTGAAAAAGTGAAGAAAACCTATCTCGACCGTCAACCTGACGGACTTTTCAGACTGAAACCAGAATATGCTACACAACGGATGATTTACAATAAGATAGTCGGTACAAGTGACCCCGATTCACTGTCGCGGCAGAAGAAGCAACTGCTTCACGGACTGCTCACTGTGGCCGCCGACGTGCTGCTGCTAAAAGACGAGGCCACAGGCGGCTACCATCCGCGCATCGATTTGCAGAAAACATCGTCATACGCGCGTCTGCCGAAGCCTACCCAACAGTTGTTAGACGCTGTTTACGAGGATTATTTCTATCACCGTCACGATGCGTTCTGGCGTCACGAGGCCGAAGTGAAACTGTCGGCGCTGCTCAAGGCGAGCGATATGTTGGTTTGCGGCGAAGATTTGGGAATGATTCCTAACTGCGTGAAACCCGTGATGGACGAGTTGGGCATCTTGAGCCTTGAAATCCAGCGGATGCCGAAAACGTTTACTGAATTTGCTGATTTGCAAGAGATTCCGTACACATCGGTATGCGCCACATCAACCCACGACATCTCAACCATCAGGGGCTGGTGGGAAGAGAATGCCGAATCGACGCAGCGCTACTATAATAACTGGCTGAAACAGAAAGGAAAAGCACCGAAAAAGGCGACTGTCGATATTTGCAAAATGATAATTGACAATCATTTGCAATCGCCAGCAATGTGCGTGATGATACCAATTCAGGATTTCTTCGCGCTGAATCCCGATTTCCGTGTGGAAAATCCTGAACAAGAGCGCATTAACGTGCCAGCCAATCCGCGCAACTATTGGAAATACAGGATGCACATCGGCATTGAAACACTACTGAAAGCGCGGAAATTCAATGGCGCTATCGGTGAAATGTTGAAGGAGTCGGGTAGGAGGGTAAATGGTTGAGTGATATGGCAATACGATGATTTTGTAGATGGCGACGAAATTCAAAATATATGTAATCAGACCTGTGCGCGATATCATTGTGTACTGGTTGCTGCGTTCCATAATTTTTATGAGTCGCTTCTTGCCGCGCAAGTTTCTGCTGGCTTGGCACGGATTCGCATCCCGTATTTTTTATCTGTTCATGGGGCGTACGCGCCGAATAATTGAGAAGAATCTCGAACTTGCATACGGGCCTGAAAAACAGACAGGTGAATATCGCGAATTTGGTCGGCAGGTGTTTGTGTCGATAGCCAAAACCTTTACTGATTACGCCATTTTCAGCAAGAAAAAAACTCGCGAGCAGTTCTCCAAATATTTCAAAATCAACGGCGAAGATAATCTGCAAAAAGCCTATAACTCGGGCAAGGGCGTCATTTGCCTTGTGCCGCATACCCATGGTTGGGAGTTTTCGGCCATTTTGCCGCCTATTATGGGGTACAAGACAACAGGTGTGAGCAGCCGCATCAAAAGTCGTGCTCTCGACCGATTGATGGTGCGCTTGCGCGAGTCGCGCGGAATGCGTGATGTGGAGCGTTATCATTGTTATAACACATTGGTTGACAGGCTGAAAGATGGCGGATGTCTGATAATGATGATTGACCACGACAGTAAGAGCATTAAAGGTGAATTCTTGCAATTCTTTGGCCATCAAGCATATACGCCGATTGGTTGCGCTCGGTTAGTTGTTGACACTGGCGCCGCTGTGGTGCCGATGTACACCATTCGCGACAGCAAGACCAACACATACACGTTCGAGATTCTGCCAGAAATACCATTTGTCATGAAGCCCGACGCAACTGAAACTATTAGATACAATACGCAGATTTACAACGATTTGATTGAATCGATTGTAAGAAAATATCCACAGCAGTGGGTTTGGATGCAGGAACGTTGGAAAACCACGCCCGAAGTTCTAAATTGGTATCTTGAGAGGAAAGCCGCCGAGCGAAAGGCGGAGGAGTTGGAATGTCAAAAGAGTGGTAAAGTCAGAGTTGAAAAACGCTATGGTTATTAAATGCAAACAAAATAAAATCAAATAGTTATGGCAACAAAGTTCTCTTACGAAAAGACTATCGAGGAAATTGAATCGATAGTTGACGACATCGAAAACAACCGCTTGGACATCGACCAACTAGCCGATGCCGTTGTTCGCGTATCGGATTTGCTGAAAAAATGCAAGCAGAAACTATCTGATACAAAGAAGGTTGTGGATGATATGAACAGTGATGGAAAAGCGTAAAGAGACTTTTTCTACAAGCACTCACAAAGACGCTCAAAGGCATCTTTCATGATGGTAATCTGTTGACCACGTTTTTCAAATTGTACTCGTAGAATGTCGGCAAATTGCCATGCCACACCACCTACAAATCCGATTGGTAAATTATTGATATTTAGGGGTTCTATATGCTTTTCGATGAATTGTTCGAATGCCTTTGAGACTAAATGATTGATTTCTGGTTCAGCAATATTTGTGCTTGCAAATGATACAAAACCAGCCAGATAACTGTTTATGGGATTGGCGGAGTAGATGCTTTTTATAAGTTCGGCAGGCGTTTGTCCGGCATACTCGAAGAATCGCTTGCATAAGTTTGCTGAAAATTCGCCACGAATGGCTTTGGAAATCAGTTCTTTCCCAATATAAGCACCGCTACCTTCGTCACCAAGCAGATAGCCCAATGATGGTGTCTGATGTTCAATTAGTTGGCCATTGTAATAGCCGGCAGCCGCGCCAGTTCCTAAAATAGCGGCAATGCCAGGTTTGTTGCCAAACAAGGCAATGGCAGCCCCTTCCAAATCGCTGAAAACCTGAACGTTGTTGCAATTGAAAACCGAGCGCAGAGTGTCGCCAACAATTTCCTTGTTGGCTTTGGCGGCACACCCTGCACCAAACCATAAAATGCTGTCAACAGGCTTTGATGTTTGAGATAATATTGTGGTGCATAGCGCGGAAAGGGTAGTGGCTAGAGAACTGTTTGGGTTGAATCCGCTCGTTTCAATTGTGAGCAACTGACTGTCAATTAGCCCCCATTTGCATTTTGTGCCGCCAGCTTCAACAACAATTTTCATTATCAGTTGATTTTCTCGAAATCTATCAATCTTCAATCTTGATTCTCACCGCTGCAAAACGCCGCAATCCATCATCGCTCAAGCATTTGCAGGCCTCCTCATAACTGGCGGCGTTGTCAACAATGGTGTCGAACAACTGCCAGCGGTAGCCCGACAGCAGCGACTCCTCAACCCAATACGAAAATTCGGTATGCGGATTCAAGTATTCCAACTTCTTCATTCTCAAATACATCGGCAGTCCGTCAGAAACGTCGCGCCAGGTGTCGGCAAAGGCGTAGTCGAATTTTTCGGCGGGCATTTGCTTTTCGGCGTACTCAAAAGCGTCGGCACAGACTATTCTAACCTTTTCAGGATGAACAAATTGCGGCAAAATGTGAGTCTTGAATAGTTCAATCACATCTTTTGAGCGCTCAATAATGGTTATGCTCTCCACATTCGGCTTTAAATGAACAAGATATGGGTAGTAGCCCATTCCCAGACCAAACGTAGCAACCTTGCCGTGTGCCGCCTCAACAGCAAAGCGGATGGTGGCCGTCTCGTTGGGCTTTATAGCCATCCACTCGTGGCCGTCCTCGTGAACGGCAGGATAACTGAAATCGCTGTCGAAGAAGCCTATGCGCTGAATCTCCTTGAAGTCGGTGTCGAGAATCATCTCGTCGCAGACAAACGCCTCGTAGGCTTTGTAGTGCTCATATTTCAACTCCCAGCGGCCAAATTTCACGTTCGGAATGCGGATGTTTTTGTAGTACGGGTCCTCGGCGTAGGCTTTGGCATCGAGTTTGACAACCGAACGGCGGAAATATTCGTCGAGCAGGATGCGGTCGTCGGGGTTTTCATCGGGATTGAGCCCGCAGAAACCGCTGAGCAGTGCGGTGTAGATGGCCTCGTCGGGCAGCAGTCCGCCAGGGTTCGATTCCTCCATCAACTCCTTGGTTATCAGGCGCGGATTTTGGTCCAAATAGTCGCAGAGCATCCACGCGTAATCGTTGTTGCGCTGGCGGATTCTCTTCAGTTCCTCAATTTTCGACTTGTCGCTTTCTCCGAGTATTTTGTTCATTATCAGTTTTGTACCGATTAGAAATTGAACACAGCCGCAACTATGAAGCGGTAGTTTCCAACGTTATAGTCCGACTCGTAGTGGTATTTTTCTCCATCGTCGACACGTTTGCCGTAGGCGGCGTTGGTGTACTCAACTTCGCCGAAAAAGTTCAGATAATCAGTCGGGTAGAATCCAACACGCGGCTGCACGCGCCATACATATTCAATGTCGAATCCACGGCCAAAGACGGTGGCGTTTGCGTCAACATCATCGCCAAAATTGTTGTTGCGGCCATAGCCCACAAACAAACCAGGGCGGCAGACACCTTTTGTGCGGCCCAAATCGGCCCAAATGGTTGTGGTGCCCAAGTTGCTGTATTTATATTTGTTATCAGTTTGCAGGCTGCTCTCAATGTAGCCGCCCATCAATCCCTGCTCAAACAGGTTATCGCCATAAATACCTTGGAAACGAATGCTTAACTCGCTAACATTAACCTTGCCGAAAACAGAAACTGATGTTGAGCCAATTTTTGTATCGGTCTTGTAAGTTTTGTATTCGTTGGTAACGGTAACTTCGGTTCTCGGCTGAAGCAGAACGTAGTTCACCATCGCGCCAAGCAGCAGATTGTCAGTGCGGTAGCAGAGTTGCGCATTGAGTTCTGGCACACAACTGTTGCGCAAGTATTTGGTGCTTCCGCCTTCGGGGCCAGTGGCTTTGTTGTCGAGTTGGAAAGCGGCTATTTCGCTCAACTCAAGTCCGCCAAAGTATTGAGTATAACGTGCTTGCACGTAGCGAGAGTAGGGGTGGAACGGAATGCCCATATTGAGCGGGCGAGTGCCAGGCATCACCTCGTGAGCCACCATCGGATGCCAGTATTGTCCCAGCAGCAAGTTCGATTTCTGCCAACGCATATTTAAATAAGCGTGGCGCAGGCGCAACATATTGATTCCGCCGTCGGTGGCACCAGTGAAATCGCCTTCCAGATAGCCCGAAATCTTGGCGTTGAGCGCATCGGGCGCACTGATTTTCATACCAATACGTGCAGTGATGGCAAGAGCATTATTACTAGGCTGAGCGTTGATATCATTGCCTTCATCGTCGAGTTTTTTCGGTGCGGGATAGAAGAGCATCTGCTCCTCGCGCGCACTCACCACCTCGCGGGTGTCCATATAGAACTGCGGGTCGATGAATCCGCTCATTTTGTAGGTCCATTGTGGTTCCGAAACATCGGTTTTTGGTGCGTCCTGAGCCGCGGCAGCGACTGCCAGAGTGCTAAAAATGGCTAATGCCGATAGTTGTCTAATCATAAGTTTTACAAATAAATTGCTGTTTTGTTGGCGCAAATAAAGTGAAAATGCGCATTAAATGCCATACGTTTTATGCGGTTTTTCGAGATGACCTTTTTTGACGCAGATTGAACGAATTGTGCTGCAAAAATCACTCAATAAACCCCTTCCGACGCAGCAGATTCTTCGGGTCGGGTTGGCGGCCGCGGAAGTTAACGTAGAGAGTCATCGGGTCGTCGGTGAAGCCGCGCTCCAGAATGTTGCGGCGAAGGCTGGTAGCCACTTCGCGGTTGAAGACGTCGCCCGTCTCCTTGAAGGCGGCAAACACATCGGCATCCAGAACAGCCGACCAAGTATAACTGTAATAGCCTGCCTCATAGCCAGTTGTGAAGATGTGGCTGAAGTTGGTGCTTCGGTAGCGGACGATTATCTGAGGAATCATTCCCATACGCTCCATCGAGGCCTTCTCAAATGCCTCTACATCAATCGAATCGGTGGTTGTGACCATATGATAGTCCATATCAAGTATTGTGGCCGACAGCAGTTCTGTCATCACAAAACCCTGATTGAAGGTCGATGCGCGCTGAAGGCTTTCAATCAGCGAGTCGGGAATTGTTTCGCCAGTCAGGTAATGCTTTGCGTATGAGCGCATTACCTCGGGTTCGTAGCACCAGTTTTCCATCAGTTGTGACGGCATCTCAACAAAATCGCGCGGCACGCTTGTGCCCGACAGACTTTCGTAGGTGCATTTCGAGAGGAATCCGTGCAGAGCGTGGCCAAACTCGTGGAAAAGCGTCTCCACTTCGTCCATCGTCAGCAGCGAAGGCTTGTCGGCAGTGGGTTTGGTGAAGTTGCAGACATTGCAAATCACTGGCCTATGGTCAACACCGTCCTTCACATATTGCTCGCTGATGTTGTTCATCCACGCGCCGCCGCGTTTTCCTGCACGTGGGAAGTAATCGCCGTAGAAAATGCCCAGCAGCGAGCCGTCGGCATCCATAACCTTAAACACTTCAACGTCAGGATTATAAACTGGCATTCCCGAAAGTTTTTCGAACTTTAAACCATAGAGTTTTGTTGCCAAGTCGAACACTCCCTGGCGCACGTTCTCAAGTTTGAAATATGGTTTTAAGGCCTCTTCGTCGAGATTGTATTTCTCGCGGCGCAGTTTCTCGGCGTAGAACCACCAGTCCCACGGCTCAAGTTTCTCACCGCGACCTTCAGCATCCATAAGTTTTTGAAGTTCAGCGGCTTCCTTTTTAGCCTGCGCCAACGACGGCTCCCAAACCGAAGGCAGGAAATCTATCACATTTTTAGAGTTTTTGGCCATCGATGTCTCGAGAATCATGTCGGCAGGATTGTCAAAACCGAACATTTTCGCTTTTTCGACACGCAGCCTAACCGTTTGATTGATAACCGATTTATTATCATACTCGTTATTGTTGTTGCCGCGCATTGTGTAGGCGATGAGCAGTTCCTTGCGCAGTTGGCGGTTCGTACAATATTGAAGCACAGGGATAAAACTCGATTTCTGCGTTGTGAAGAGCCATTTGCCAGGCTGCCCAGCGGCAGCGGCTTCTTCGGCGGCAGCGTTCTTAACATCTTGCGGCAGGCCGTCCAGTTCTTGCTCATTGTCAATCCATTTCTGATAGGCATTGGTTTCAGCCAAAACATTGCCGCCGAATTTGATATCGAGCAAGCCTAACTCTTTGTTAATCTCGCGCAGGCGGGCTTTCTGCTCATCGGAAAGGTTAGCGCCGCTGCGAACGAAACTCTGATATCTCTTTTCGAGCAACCGCATCTGTTCATGATTGAGATTGAGCGAATCACGCTTGTCGTAAACAGCCTTGATTCGTTTGAAGAGCGCAGCGTTCAGAGTGATATTGTCAGAATGGTCGGAAAGCAAAGGCGAAACCTTCTCAGCAATGGCATCCATATCATCATTTGTATCAGCCGAATAGAGATTAAAAAAGACGCTGCTCACACGGTCGAGCATGGCGCCAGAATACTCAAGCGCTTCGATGGTGTTGGCGAAAGTCGGCGGTTCGGGATTGTTTGCAATTGCTTCTATTTCAAGCGAATCCTGCCGCATTCCTTCAATAAAGGCGGGCATATAATGCTCGGTTTTAATCTTGTCGAATGGCGGCACACCATAGGG
>JAEEPS010000157.1 GCA_016284875.1 Salinivirgaceae bacterium
GCATTAATGTTGCAAAATTTTGGGGCAATGATGGCGGCGAGCGAGCCGATAAGTTTATGGCAGTTTGCGATTGGGATGCCAAAGCGCTTGAACAGTCTGGTGTGTCGCCGACTTTAAAGTTAGGCGAATGCAAGGTTTGGCCTGGCATTAATAGCGGTGCCGAAGCCATTGAAAAAAGCATTGACGATGCTCGCGAATTGGTGAACGCCAATCGAGTATTTATTGTGGCTGGCTTGGGTGGCAATTTGGGTACCGAGGCCGCCCCTGTTCTTGCCCGAGAGGCCAAGGCTGCGGGGGCTACCACCTTCGGCGTTGCTTCGCTGCCTTTCCACTGCGAGGGGACAGTACGTGTAAGGCGAGCAACGGATGGGCTGCGCGATTTGGCGGCCAACACCGATGGTATGTTCATTTTAAACAACGAATCGATGACGCGGCGGCATTTCGGCGATTTGTTGGTGCCCGATGCTATGGCACGAATCGACAGCATTATGAGCTATTCAATCGATACCTTAACTTCTACGTGTATGCGGGACGAACCGCGCTGGAAAAACCTTGATACCAAAGTGGTTGGCATTGGCCGTATTGGTGCCGATTTGATTGATTATCTGCTAAAAAGAAAATACCGCAAAAAGTTGCTGGCCACATTCAAACCAACCAATAACAACACCGCGGAATCGGGCAATATTGAGCCGCTGCAAATTGTTTTGGGCGATGGCAGAACGCCTGATTTAGATGGCATTATGCAATATTTCGGCAGTCAGGACTCGCCCGTGTGTGTGGTGGCCGATTTGGGTGAAGAACCTGAGGCCAAAAGCGCGCCGTTTGTGGCACGGGTTGCAAGGCAGATGGGAGCCACTGTTTTCGGCCTGGTCATACTGCCAAAGGTTTCGGATGGAGCCGCCAAATGTGCCAAAGCCATTGAAACCCTTCAGAATCTGGCCGCCAACACCGATGCTGTTTACGCTTACCGAAGCGACATTTACTCGGGGATTGGCGGTGAGTGGTTGGCTTTTGATGTTGTACATACAATGTAAGCCAACCGCCTGATAAAAGAAGCAAGGCCAAACGAATCAGAAATTCAGAATAAAAACGGAGATGCCGATAGCCGTAAAGTGGAGGCAAACTAATACTAAACGTTTATGTATCAGTTAAATTTCCCGAACGGAAACGTTCAAACCTACAATTCAGTTGGTGAGTTGCAGAACGCCGCACGTCTTTTAGGCGGCGAAGCGAAACTAATCGGCGGCAACGGCAAGACTTTTGCCTTTGTGCCGAAAAAGTAAGTTGCAAAAGGCAAGGCGCTCTTGGGCGCTTTGCCTTTGTTTGAGAAATTGTATTTTTATAAAGGAGATGCCGATAGCCGCAAAGTGGAGGCAGAATTAAAAATTGAGCAATGTTAGGTGCAATAATTGGAGACACCGTCGGTTCGATATACGAATTCGACAATATCAAGACCACTGATTTTCCGCTTTTTTCGGAGTATGAATTGCCGAAATATCTTTAATTGTTACTAACAATTGTGTCCGCCACGAATTAGTGAATTTAGAGATGACATTTATGAAAAAATGTATATTTGTTAAATTTTAAACCTAAAACTATGATAGATTATTCAAACATTGGAAAGGGAGGAATTGTCAAAGAAGGTATTTTTAACCGTTTCGAAATTTTAAAACCTGCTTTATTGGACAATTATTGGAGTGATAAACATAGTAAACTGATGATAGTGGCAGAAAGCAACTATCTTGGTGACGATGTTGACTGCGTGTTCAAAGACCCAAATTTGTGGTACCAGGGAGATGATTCTAGAATAAAAAAACTTCTCAAAGACCAAGAGAAAAAAGTAAGCAACTGGAAGTATTATAGAACTTTTACCAAATTATGCAAGGTGATGAATGAAGTTGCTAATACTCATTGTAATAGTGTCTATGAAGAAGCGGCATTTTACAACTATTTTTTACGACCAGCAACAGTAAGAGGAACAGATAAATCATTTAAGAAAGATTGTGAACAATTAGACCGTGATGTTGCAGGCACCGCATTATGTGGAGCTATAGATATATTGAATCCTGATATTGTGATATTTGCAAGTAAATATGCATACGATGAGTTTAAAGATTACTTAGAATGTTCAGATAACACAAATATTCGATTTGTAAGTGAATACAAATATTTAGAATTAGCGAAGTATAATAGAAAAATACGGGTAGATTATGTCAACCATCCTGCAGCACGAGGGAAAAATAATAACTGGTATAAAAGTGAAAATGGCAAACAAAAATTCGAGCGTCTTTTGAAAGAGTATTGGTTACGTAATCCATAATTGTAGGAATTAATCAATTGCCCCCAAGCCTGTGCTGCAATTCGGCACAGGCTTTCTTTTTCTTTGCAGCGTTAAATCGTAACGCACTATGACCATACAAGAAATCTACAACTCACAGCCCGTCAGGAAGGTGGAGTACATGATTCTCGACTGTCAGCGGCAGAGCGAAAAAGGCACGTGGGGCATGGAAACAGGAAGAGTAGCCATCCAAAACCTTTTGAGCATCAGGAAAACCATCTTAAACGAAATGTTCGTGATGGACGACTATTATTTGCAACTGCTCAAGGACTTCAACGAGGCCATGAAGCAACAGATGATAGAAATGCGCAAACGCACTATAACGCTTTATGAGTCGGTGGCCAAAGCAGAATTGCCAGGAACCATCGA
>JAEEPS010000090.1 GCA_016284875.1 Salinivirgaceae bacterium
GTGACGAAAGGAACATCGGGCATTCTAATGCTGAACGAAGAGAAGGCCGTGCGCCCCGAAGCCGGACCGTGCATCCGCTGCGCCAAGTGCGTGGACGCCTGCCCAATGGGACTTGAGCCTTACTTGCTAATGCAATACAGCCAACGCCAAATGTGGGCCGAAGACGAGGCCAACCACATTATGGACTGCATTGAATGCGGCTGCTGCATATTCTCGTGCCCTGCCAAACGTCCGATTCTGGACTATGTGCGTTTGGGCAAAAACACTGTAGGTAAAATAATTAGAAGTAGAAAACAATAATGGGACAATTAGTTGTATCACCGTCGCCGCACACTCGCAGTAGTGTTTCAACCCCCAACCTTATGTTCGGGGTTATAGCGGCATTGCTACCGGCTCTGGCCGTTTCAGTTTATTACTTTGGAATCGGAACGCTGATTGTAACACTCACATCTGTTGCAAGTTGCGTACTTTTTGAGTATCTGATTCAGAAATTCCTGCTCAAGCAGCAGCCAACCATCAGCGACGGCTCGGCCATACTGACGGGCTTGCTGCTGGCGTTCAACCTGCCGTCGAACCTGCCCATCGGCATCATCATTGTTGGTGCGGCGTTCGCCATCGGCGTGGGCAAAATGGCCTTCGGCGGACTCGGGCAGAACCTGTTCAACCCTGCACTGGCCGGGCGCGTGTTCCTGCTCATATCGTTCCCCGTGCAAATGACCACGTGGCCTGTTCCAAAAGGCTTCAGCACCAACTACATCGACGCCGAAACGGGCGCCACTGCGCTGAATATGCTGAAGAACCACTTCGGCACGCTGCCCGAAACAACCGATATGCTTCTGGGCCAAATGGGCGGCTCGCTCGGCGAGGTTTCGGCCATTGCGCTGCTCATCGGCTTCGCGTTCCTGCTCTTCCGCCGAATCATCACCTGGCACATTCCGGTAACCATTTTCGCAACAGTGTTTGTGTTCCAAGGAATCCTGTATCTGGCTGACCCCGTGCAGTTTGCATCGCCTGTGGCCCACCTTTTGGCCGGCGGTCTTATGCTTGGCGCGATATTTATGGCAACCGACTATGTGACATCGCCAATGAGCATCTGCGGAAAGGTCATCTACGCCATCGGAATCGGCATTATTACGGTGGTAATCAGAAACTTCGGCTCGTTCCCCGAGGGAATGTCATTCGCAATTCTGATTATGAACGCCGTGACGCCGCTCATCAACACTTATATTAAACCAAAACGATTCGGGGAGGTAAAATAATGGCAAAACTTGAATCATCACTGAAGAATATGTTGCTGTCGCTCACGGCGATAGCACTGATTGCCGCCGGCCTTATGGCATCGCTCTACCGCGTGACATCGGAGCCGATACAGAAATCGAAGGAGCAGAAATCGGTTGACGCGATAAAGGCCGTGCTGCCCGCTTTTGACAAGATTGAAAACGACACAGCCAACGGGCTCAACATCTTCAAGGCCTACAAGGCTGACGGACAGTTTGTTGGCGCGGCTGTTGAATCGCTGTCGAAAAACGGTTTCGGCGGCGAGATAAAAGTTATGGTGGGCTTCGACGCTCAGGGCTGCATCACCGAGTATTCGGTTCTGGAGCAGAAAGAGACGCCGGGCCTTGGCACCAAAATGGTGACCTGGTTCCGTCCGCAGACCGAGAAGAAAAAGAGCCTGCTGGAGACCATCTTCCACTACGAGGTGAAAACGCCTGAAAAACAGAGTTCAATCATCGGCAAGAATCCGGCGGTGAACAAAATGACGGTGTCGAAAGACGGCGGCGAGATTGACGCCATCACAGCATCGACCATCAGTTCGAGGGCATTCCTTGAGAGCGTTCGCACGGCCTACAACGCCTACGCGGCCGCCAACAATCAGAAACCAACCGACGCCAACAGCGGCGCCACTCAAACAACGGAGGGCAATAACAATGAACAATAATCTGAAAATACTGCTGAACGGCCTGATTAAGGAGAACCCGACATTCGTTCTGCTGCTGGGTATGTGCCCCACACTGGGCACCACATCGTCGGCCATTAACGGAATGAGTATGGGATTGGCCACCACCTTTGTGCTAATCTGCTCAAACATAGTGATTTCGCTCATCAAGAACCTTGTTCCCGACAAGGTGCGCATTCCGGCCTACATTGTTGTGATTGCGGCCTTTGTGACAATGGTTGAAATGATTATGCAGGCATACGTGCCGGCTCTGTACGCGAGTCTGGGCCTGTTCATCCCGCTTATTGTGGTGAACTGCATTGTTCTGGGCCGCGCCGAAGCCTTCGCCGCCAAAAACAGCGTTGTGCCGTCAATGTTCGACGGACTGGGCATCGGCCTTGGCTTCACGCTTGCGCTGACACTGCTCGGAAGCATCCGCGAACTGCTTGGAACGGGCAAGATTTTCGATTTTGCCATCTATCCCGAAAGTTACGGAATGCTGCTGTTTGTGCTGGCACCGGGCGCCTTCATCGCACTGGGCTTCCTGATTGCGATTGTCAACAAATTACGTAAATCTTAAAAAAGGCTGAACTATGGAATACTTGTTAATGTTTATAGCGGCGGTTTTTGTAAACAACATTGTGCTGTCGCAATTCCTGGGCATCTGCCCGTTCCTGGGTGTATCGAAGAAAGTGAGCACCGCGCTCGGAATGGCCGGCGCTGTGGCCTTTGTGCTCGTGCTCGCCACCATTGTGACCTATCTGGCCAACGCCTGCATTCTGGTGCCGTTCGGCCTTGAGTACCTGCGGACCATCACCTTCATTCTGATTATCGCCGCGCTGGTGCAAATGGTTGAGATTGTGCTGAAAAAGGTGTCGCCCGCGCTCTATCAGGCGCTGGGCGTGTTCCTGCCGCTCATCACCACCAACTGCTGCATTCTTGGCGTTGCCATCTTGGTGATTCAGAAAGACTACAACCTGCTTGAGAGCGTGGTTTACGCCTTCTCGAACGCCATCGGCTTCGGCTTTGCGCTGGTTCTGTTTGCCGGCCTGCGCGAACAGATTGAGTTCTCTGAAACACCGAAAGCAATGAAGGGAATGCCAATCGCACTCGTCACCGCCGGCATTCTGGCAATGGCGTTTATGGGATTTTCGGGATTGGTGAAATAAAAGGTGAGAGTTTAGAAGTTTAGAAGTTTAGGAATTAAGAGTTTGTGATAATATATTGCAAACAGCAATAAAAAACTTATAACTTAACAACTTACAACTTATAACACACAAAAAAGCCTTCCGCGGTGCGGGAGGCTTTTTTGTGTTACGGCCTACCCTATTGGGTAAAATCGATTTCATTTAATGGCAAACATTCATATATTTGATAGGATTTTGAGATAAGGAATATTCGTATTCGTAGAGACGTTGCGCGCAACGTCTCTACAGAAACAAATGACGAAAAACTAATAAACAATAAAATACGATTCTATGAAACGCATTTTCTCTCTTTTATTTGCCGCAATGCTTGTAGTGCAGGCATGGGCGGAAGACAATTATGATTTTTCTGCAGTTTGCAGTAGTGGGCAGACATTGTATTACAAAATCACAAGTAATACTGAACCATACACTGTTGCGGTTACTTATCCAAAAGAAGTAAATTACTATTATTATGTAGGTTATACTGAACCAGCGGGCAACATTGTTATTCCTTCGGAAGTTGAAAACAATGGTATAAAGTATAATGTGACGTGTATTGGTGAATCTGCGTTCGATAAGTGCGAAACAATAAAGTCAGTCATTATTCCGAACACGGTTACAAGCATTGAGTACTCTGCATTTGCTTTTTGCTCAATAGAATCTGTTACCATCGGCAATTCAGTAACGGAAATTGGCAATCAGGCATTCCGTAACAGCGACCTGAAATCAATCACCATCCCCAATTCTGTTACAAGCATTGAAGGTGGCGCGTTTTTTGAGTGCTACTATCTAAAATCTATTACCATTCCAAGTACAGTTACAAACATTGGTGATGGAGTGTGCGCAAGTTGCCTCGATTTGACAGAAATAAATGTAGAAAGTGAAAATACAGAATATACATCCGATAATGGAATCCTTTTTAATAAAAATAAGACAACTATAATGTGTTACCCTGCTGGTAAAACAGAATCGTCATATACAATTCCAAATGGGGTTACGAATATTGCCAATGATGCATTCAATGATTGCTTCAGACTTACATCAATCACAATACCCAATTCGGTTACATCCATTGGTAGGTATGCGTTTTTTGATTGTGAGAATATAAAATCGGTTTCTATCCCCAATTCGGTCACGAGCATTGGCGAGAGTGCATTCATGCATTGCAGCAATTTGTCACTAGTTACAATACCTAATTCGGTTACAACCGTCGGTTTCTGGGCATTTTATGGTTGCACAAATTCAACTATTATTTGTGAGGCGGAAACTAAACCTAAAGGATGGGACGGAAGTTGGAACAGGGATTGCCGCAAGGTTGCTTGGAATGTACAAGTTTGCGAGAATAATGACTTTGAGTTTAAATACGATTCAAGTCAAGATTATAAAGTGGCTACTTTGGTGAAATACAAAGGAAGTGCCGATACCGTTTCGGTTCCAAGTGCGGTTTTTGTTGATGGGGAAATATATACGGTCAATCAAATTGGTGACGAAGCGTTCAGCGGCTGCGCGAGTTTGAAATCGGTAAAACTGCCATCGGACATTAAAGGTTATGGCAAAATGGCTTTCAAGAATTGCACGGCACTTGAATTCATTTTTGTTCCCCAATTGGTTACAAGCATTGGTGAAGATGCATTCTATGGTTGCACAACTGCCACCATTGCTTGTGAGGCCGATAGCAAACCTAAAGGATGGAACAGTAATTGGAACAATAACGGAGGCAGAGTTGTATGGAATGCGCAATTAAGTGAAAATAATGATTTTGAGTTTGAGTACGATTCGACTCTAGACGGCAATTATATAGCCCGTTTGGTAAAATACAAAGGATATTCCGAATCAGTTTCAGTTCCAACTGTAATTATCACCGATAGCGCCGAATACACAGTTATATACGTAAATAAAAAAGCGTTCAGCGAGAATAGGCGTATCAAAACCGTCAAACTGCCGAATACACTTCGAGGGTTTGGCGAAAGAGCGTTTGAAAATTGCACGTCATTGGAGTCAATTGTCATACCCGATTCGGTTGACAGAATCAGCGAGAGTATGTTTTCTGGTTGCAGCAGCCTGAAATCAGTAGAGTTCAGCCCGTCGATAGAGTATATAATGAATGGCGCATTTGAGAAATCGGGATTGGAATTTGTTGCGCTACCCAAAACCGTTACGTCTATCTATGACTTTGCATTTGCCGAATGCGAAAATCTGAAACTGGTTTACATACCCGAAACGGTTGTAAAAAATGAGTATTACGCATTTGTCGATTGCACTAACGCTACCATTTACTGTGCCGCTGCAAAACAACCCGAAACGTGGAAAGAATTGTGGAACGAAGATGGCGGCAAGGTTGTGTGGGGACATTCCGTCCCTGCTGATTCAACGCTTGAATTAAAATTTGCAACAAAATCTGACGGCACTGCTGCTGTTACTGAATGCCTAAGCGAATCATCATCGGTTGAAGTGCCAATGATGGTTATGGTTGACAGTTCGGCTTACTTTGTCACAAGTATTACTGGCCAACCATTCTTTAATTGCAGGAATTTGAACAGTATAAATGTTGACAGTGAGAACAAAATATTTGCATCTGTTGATGGCGTTTTGTACAACAAGGAGAAAACCAAATTGATAGTTTGCCCGCCAAAGAAAACGGGTACGGTCACTATTCCGAATACGGTCACAAGCATCGAGACAATGGCGTTTACAGGCTGTGAAGATTTGCAGTCAGTCGAAATTCCTAATTCAGTAACAGAAATAGGCGGCTGGGCGTTTTCAGGTTGCGCTGGATTGGAATCGATACCTATTCCAAACAGTGTTACGAGCATTGGTGATGCCGCATTCCGCAGGTGTTTAGGATTAACAGAGATAACCATTCCCAAATCGGTTGTCAATATGGGCAGCGAAGTGTTTGCCGAACGCGAAACACCTATCACCGTCTATTGCGAAGTGTCAAGGAAACCCGAAGGCTGGAATGATAATTGGGATAGCGTTTATGGCACAACACCTTGCAATGTTGTGTGGGCTGACAATACCCCTGTCGCCGAAACAGCCGCCAACGCCGTCAACATCTACGCCCACGGCAACACCATTGTGGTTGAAAACGCAACGGATGAAATCAGCGTTTATGATGCAATGGGCCGGTTGGTTGGTAGGGACGCGATTCATCGCGTCAGCGCCAAAATCCACGTCAACGGTACAGGCCTTTACATTGTGAAGGTTGGCAACGTGGCAAAACGGGTGATGGTGAATGAATAACCAACAATAAATATACATTTAAAAACTACGTAACAGCATTTTATGACTCACTAGTAAAGTGAATGGTGCGGGGGGGGAGGATTTGCAAGCAGAAATTACTGAATAATAGGCACTTCGGGCAATTCTTTTCATCTGCGGAATAAAAACCGCACTTTTCAAATTTATCACTTCAAAATAATTGTCAATTGTCCACCATCAATTGTCAATTCAAAGTCTCACCACCGCCGAAGCCTCGTGCCGCGACGTGGGCAGAACTGTCACATTTTGAACGATTTGCGCGAATGCAGCCAAGGCCTTTTCAATGGTGTTGTTTTCGGCGGAAATGTGCGACAGGAAAATGTGCGAAAGCGTTGGCGAAGCGTGTTGCGAAGCCAGTTCAAACGACTGATTGTTAGATAAATGTCCGACTTCAGAAGCCACGCGCTGCTTTAGATAATATGGATATGAGCCATGCCAAAGCATATCCTCGTCGTAGTTCGACTCGAGAAAAACCGCATCGCACTGCGAGAAATGGTCGGTAACCGCCTCGGTGACAATGCCAATGTCGGTCATCACGCCGATTTTGCGGCCGCCCGTCTCAACCACAAAACTGCACGGGTCCGACGCATCGTGGCGCTTGCCGAAGGTGTGCACCTGAATGCCAAACACATCGCAGACATCGCCAGGCTCAAAAAAACGCACTTCGGCGGGGCGGAACTGACCGCGGGTGTTATTAAACGTTTTTCGGGTGAAGTAGAACGGCAGACAGAGCCGCTTGCCAATGCCGTATGCGCCGCAGACGTGGTCGGTATGCTCGTGCGAAATGAAGACCGCACGCACCTTGCCAATATCAACGCCTGCGGTTTTCGTTCTATCTATCAAACATTTAAGGTGAATGCCCGCATCAATCAGCACGGCATCGCTCTCATTACCAATATAATAACAGTTGCCGTTACTCCCCGACGCCAATGCGCATATCTCTATCATTTTATCAATGTATTATGTAACCTCTAACCGATTCAATCCGATTTTACCCGAATTATTTATCTACCACAAATTATCCGTTGTCTGAAGTCTGTTGTCCGTAGTCTATAATTAATTCCGCCAAAGCCTCAACAGCGCCGTCTCCGCAAGCAGAACCGCCAACGCGAGCAGGGCAAACAGCCGCCAAAGGCCAAAGTCGGTCTGGGTGGCTGCCACCGAATCTGCAAACGAGTCGCCCGCCTTCAAAATATCGACATTGAATCCGCGCTGCCGCAACATTTCGGCGGCCTCATCGGGCTCATAGAACTGCTGCACCGACTCCGCACGGTCGAAATTCAATGACGCATATCCAAAAGTCTCATTTTCAGCCTTGAGCAAGTAGTTTCCCGCCGTCAGTTCGGCGGCATCGGGATAGAGCACAACTCCGCCGCCATCTATCCGCTTGACGGGAAAAAACGCCGCGCCATCGGCCTGAACAAGCGATATGTTTTTCGACGCATCTTGCACATTGACAGACAACTGCATATCGGCGGCAAGCGTGGTATACAACCGCCCTGGCGTGGTGCTCTGAATGGCCATATTGTAGAACAGCGGCACGAAAACGGGGTGGAACATCAAGTTGGTGTGGGCGGCGGCGAGCGGAACGGCCGAAACGTAGATTCTGCCTTGCCCGCAGCCGTATTCAAACATCAGCAGGCCACCTGGCTCGGTGTCGAAAAGGCGCGTTATGCGCTGGCGCGAAGTGGCCGCAACCTCGAAAAATCCGTCGTAGGTGGGCATTGAGTAGTTTTTGGGGCGGTCGGAAAAGGCGTCGCGGAAAAGGCTGTGGCGCGTGTTCAGATTGGCCGCCGCGCCGTTTTGCGCAATCCACCCCTTCATTTGCGGACCGTTGGTGGCTCGTAGCAACTGGTCGAAATCTCCTTCACGCGACGGCAGCAACGCCAAATGTCCGCCTGACGCCACAAACTTGGCCAACTGTTCCACCGCTCCCGACGACAACTGCACGGGCGAATCGAGTATTATCAACTGATTGTCAGCAAGTTTATCGTACTTAACGCTGAACGGCGACACTCGGTGGTAAAGCACCGCACTATCGGTGCGGTAGAGCGCGGCAAGATAATCGGTATCGGTTTTATCACTGATACACAAAACGTTAGTATGCTGTTGAATGTTAAAACTGAAAAACAGTCGGTTATCGAACGTGATTGGATAATCCTGAATGGCCACGTAGCCGCTGTTCCAACCCTGACGGCTGTGCAGGAAGGTGCACTTCACGTCGAGCGCGCTGTTAGCCTCAATCGAGAACGGCACGGTGTTCTTCATTGTGTCGTTGACAAAGACCTGTAAATTAAGGTTCGAGAGCGGCTCGCTGCCGTGGTTGCGCAGGCGGACGGTCATCTCCTCAACCTTGCCGACATACAATCCAGACGAACTAAACCACAGTGAATCAATTGAAATATTGTTGCGCGAGCCGTTGGCTTCGGGCGTCAGAAAAATATGCTGACGGCTGTCGGGTTGCGAGTTTTTGAGCACGAACGACGGCTTGTGCAGGTCGGTGAACAGGAACGAATAGAGCACTGCATTAGTGTCGCGCCCGATAATCTGCTGACGGTGAAGCACTTCGTCAATTTCGGCGACAATGTGCGTCGACTGCACGCGTCGTACCCAATCGGTGAACTGCTCCGCTCCCACCCAACGCTGTTGTTGCGGCTCCATCTCATTGGTTATCAGTAGATAATCCGTCCCGACAGGGAAAGCGTCAACCAGTTGGCAAGCCTGCGTTTTGGCACGCTCGAGCAGCGTTCCGTGGTCGTCGCCAGCCTCCATACTGAACGAGTTGTCGATATAAACCGCCACGCGCGTTTTTTGAATGTTATCGTCCTCGTTTTTAGGAATATACGGTTGCGCGAACGCCAGCACAATGAGTGCCACAGCCAGCAGCCTCAACACAAGCAAAAGCCATTGGCGCAAAGTGGAACGCGTGCGCTGCTCGCTCTGTATCGCCTTGATAAACTGTGTGTTGCTGAACGGCAAAATCCTGTATCGGC
Source organism: Salinivirgaceae bacterium (assembly GCA_016284875.1). Taxonomy (GTDB): domain Bacteria; phylum Bacteroidota; class Bacteroidia; order Bacteroidales; family SZUA-534; genus RUG13583. Next base: position 9,381 of record JAEEPS010000090.1, read on the forward strand.
GGAAATTGAACAAATGCACCACCACAGGGACAGCCAGCGCCGCCAATGCCCACAAAACCGTTGGAAAGAGAAAATGCACGTCCTTCAGATTTTCGCCAAAGATAGAAATGCGGCAAATTTGAAACAATCTTTCACAAAAAAAGGTGCAACAAAGTCGCACCTTTTTATCATTACTTTGACAATCAAATCATTATGCATTTGCTTTCAAAGCCGCATCAATCCTCTTCAGCGTCTCATCCTTGCCGATGAACTCGCAGATGTCGAAGATACTCGGACCTTGGCTGATGCCCAAAATGGCGATGCGCAAGGTGTTCATCAACTGCCCCATCGACATTTGGTTGTCCATAATCCATTGATGGATAGCAGGTTCGGTTTCGGCGGCGGTAATCTTGTCGAATTCGGCCAGTTTAGCGGCCAATTTCTTCAGATTCTCAACATTTTCGGGCTTCCAGAACTTGGCAACCGACTTTTCGTCGTAACTGCTTGGCGCAACAAACATATACTCGGTGAGCGGCAGCAAATCCTTGGGGAATGTGGCGCGCTCCTTAATCAGCGACACGGCCTTTGCGGCGCGCTCCGCAGTTGTTGAAACGCCCTTCTCGGCGAGCATAGGAAGCAGATATTCAGCAAGTTTGGCATCATCGCACTTGCGAATGTACTGTGCGTTGAACCATTTTGCCTTTTCGGGATTAAACCTCGCTCCTGCCTTGCTAACCTTCTCGAGCGAGAAGGCCTGAATCAGTTCGTCCATCGAGAAAATCTCCTGCTCGGTGCCAGGATTCCAACCCAATAGAGCCAACATATTTATAAATGCTTCAGGCAGATAGCCGTCTTCGCGATATCCAGCAGAAACCTCGCCGTCGGGCGCAACCCAACGCAGCGGGAACACGGGGAAACCGAACTTGTCGCCATCGCGTTTCGAGAGTTTGCCCTGCCCCTGCGGCTTAAGCAGCAGCGGAAGGTGTGCGAACTGCGGTTGTGTGTCGGTCCAGCCGAAAGCACGGTAAAGCAAGTAGTGAAGCGGCAGCGACGGCAGCCACTCCTCGCCGCGGATGACGTGCGAAATCTCCATCAGATGGTCATCGACGATGTTTGCCAGATGGTAGGTCGGCAGTTGGTCGGCCGATTTGTAGAGCACCTTGTCGTCCAAAGTTGCTGTGTTGATGGTGATGTGACCGCGGATTATATCGTCCATCTCAACATTCTCGTTTTCAGGCATTTTGAAGCGCACAACCCATTGGTCGCCACGCTCAATGCGCTGTCGAACCTCATCGGCCGACAACTTTAATGATGTCTCCAACTGATTGCGAACCTGATAGTTATAGGCAAAAGTCTGACCTTTCGACTCGGCATCTTTGCGCATCGCGTCGAGCGACTCGGCCGAATCGAACGCATAGTAGGCGTTGCCCGAATCGATAAGTTGCTGTGCGTATTTCAAATAGATGTCTTTGCGCTCGCTCTGACGGTATGGTGCATGAGGTCCGCCCTGCTCAACGCCCTCATCGGTTTTAATGCCGCACCATTTCAGTGCCTCGATGATATAGGCTTCGGCTCCAGGCACAAAACGTTGTGAATCAGTATCCTCGATACGAAGGATAAAATCACCACCGTGGCTGCGGGCAAACAGATAGTTGTACAAAGCGGTGCGGACGCCTCCAATATGCAAGGCTCCCGTCGGACTTGGTGCAAAGCGCACTCTAACACGTCTTTTCATAACAAAAAATTGTTAAATCATTATCAAACAGCACAAATACTGCCTTAAACAAAAAAAGCAGCCTTCTGCTGCTTTGGTAGTCGATAGGAGAATCGAACTCCTATTTAGAGATTGAGAATCTCTCGTCCTAACCGTTAGACGAATCGACCGGTTGTGTCGTTTTGACGGTGCAAAAGTAGGTAAATTTTTGGCGCGTGCAATAGTGCGGAAAAAGTTTTTTTCGCAGAAAAATCGACGTGCCGTTTTATGATTCGCCACATCAAGATTTTCATATTATCTTTGAAGCATAATACGAGTGCGGCCACACGCTGAATTGGCAAGCACGCATCATTATTAGTTATGTATAAATATTTGAAAATCATACGATGGCCGAATCTGCTTATGATTCTGCTGACAATGTATCTGCTGCGGTACTGCATCATCCAGCCAATGCTCGACTATCAATTCTCGATTCAACTCGGCACACAAATGACACTGCAACTGCCCGATGCCTATTTTTTAATTCTTGTGCTGATTAACATATTGTTAGGTGCTGGCGGATATGTAATCAACGATTACTACGACCGCCGCGTCGACAACATAAACCGTCCCGATAGCGTTGTGGTCGACAAATTGCTGCCCCGCCGCTCCGCTATCATCTATCACATTGCACTCACCGCCGCGGCCATTGTTCTTGCCGCCATTTTTGCATGGCATCTGCACATGATATCGATTTTTCTGATGTACGTGATGCTTGCTGGGCTTTTCTGGATGTACTCCACAACCTATAAAAAACAGTTGTTTGTCGGCAATCTGGTTGTTTCCGTGTGCACAGCGCTCATCCCCCTGCAAGTTGGATTATTCGAATATCTGACGCTCACCCGCGAATACGGCTACGACATGCTGCTGAACGATCTATCGTTCATGCCGATAATGCACTGGATGGCGGCATTTGCTTTTTTTGCATTCATTATCAATCTGATACGCGAGATAGTAAAAGATATGGAAGACCTTGAAGGCGATAACTATTACGGCTGTAACACCATTCCGCTTTGCTATGGTATCCGAATCGCGAAAATCATATCCATCTCGCTAAGTATCATCACCATAGTAGCACTTATAATGGTCTATCAACTATACATTCACGATTTCATCACTTTGCTCTACATATCGGCGTTCATCATTCTGCCGCTTGCCGTTGCGGCAATACTGACCGTCAGAGCCGACGAAGCGAAAGATTATCACCGCGTTAGCACAATTTTGAAAATCGCGATGCTCACTGGAGTGCTCTATTCGATTATTGCCAGACAAATCATACAGTTTGTTGTGTGATTTTCGATGCAAAACCATATAAAACGCACAATCAAATTCTTGCGGTTTTTCGCAAAAAACGCTTACTTTTGCGCCGTCAAAAAAAATAACAAAAACTAAACAGAATACAATATGGGACGTGCGTTTGAATACCGCAGAGCAGCCAAAGAGAAACGTTGGGGACACATGTCGAGAATGTTCCCGAAACTGGCAAAACAAATTACTGCCGCAGCAAAAGAAGGCGGAATGGACCCTGACATGAACCCGAAATTGAGGACCGCCATTCAGAACGCCAAAGCCGAGAATATGCCGAAGGACAACATCGATGCAGCCATCAAACGTGCGGCTGGCAAGGATGTTGATGCATACACCGAAGTCAACTATGAGGGCAAAGGACCTCACGGAGTGCTGGTTTTTGTGGAGTGCATGACCGACAACACAACCCGCACCGTGGCCAATGTGAAATCGTACTTCAACAAGCACGACGGCGGTCTGGTTCCGACAGGCTCGCTCGAGTTTATGTTCTCACGCAAGGCTGTGGTTGAGTTCGAGAAAAAGCCCGACATCAACCTCGAAGACCTTGAACTTGAGTTGATTGATGCTGGTTTGGAGAGTTTCGACGTTGACGAGAACACCGTTTACGCTTACGCCGAATACACTGAATTTGGCAACCTCACCCAGGCCATCGAAAAGGCTGGCATCGAGATTAAGAAAGCCACTCTGCAACGTTTCCCGCAGAATCCTGTGGAATTCACCGAAGAGCAGATTGCCGACATCGACAAACTGATTGACAAACTTGAAGAGGACGACGACGTTCAGGCTGTTTACACCAACATCGCCTAATCCGCTACCAAATAAAAAATTGAAGCCGCCCTACTTGGACGGCTTTTTTTGTGCCCTTTTTCAATTTTTTTTGAGTTTTTCAGAATCGAAAGGACAATCAACACAATTTATTCCTAACTTTAGGCAATCGATTTAATCGTTTTTTTCTTGAAAACCGCTTAAAGTTTGCACATCATGGATACGGAATGCAAAACACGCGAGGAAGTTTTTTTTAACAAATTCAATTACAAGTTGTCGTCGTTCTTTCACGATGACTATACCGAGATTGACAGTATTGAAACGCCTGCCACATTCATGATTGTGTACGAAAAGAAACTTGCAAAGAAGGAATTTGATTTGTTCGACCGCCTTCAGTTCCGTATTTTCTACGACAAGGAAATAATCACAGGCTCTAACCCCGTCAACGTCAAACTATTGAGCGACGGCTATTCTGCCGAATCGGTGATGCAACTTGCAAAAACCATCTCTGGCATCTTCGGGCTCGACGATTCAGGAACAAGCAGCAGTGCCGACGTCAGTTTCTACTCTGCCGATGAATACGACCTGTTCTGGACCATCGGCGACGGCGAGAGTTTCATCAGCATTGAACGCGACCAGAAAGACGGCCTGACGCTCAACATTTTGTTCTACAACAACTTGATTGGACAAAGCGTGGGCGATTTGCTTATGCCTGAAAAAGCGTGAACAAAGGGATAATCGGTGAACTGATGAATCGTTGAATCGATTTTTAAAGGTGCGTTTTTTCCATCAAATTATACAATTATCCGATTAACCGATTAGCCAACATTTTTCTACCTTTGCGGCTCGTTAAAAAAGCAGATTTTGGCCGAATACGAATATCATAGGTTAGCAAACGGAATCCGCGTAATCCACAGTCAGTCAGCCACCCCCGTGGCTCACATGGGCGTGGTGATTAACACTGGCTCACGCGACGAACTCGAGAATGAGCACGGCATTGCGCACATGATTGAGCACGTGATTTTCAAGGGCACGCGCAAACGCAAGGCCTACAACGTGATAAGTTGCCTTGAGAACGTTGGCGGCGAGATTGACGCCTACACTACCAAGGAAGAGACGTGCGTCTATGGCACTTTTCTGAAAGACTACTACGGCCGCGCGATGGAACTGTTTGCCGACATCATCTTCAACTCAACCTTCCCCGATCACGAGTGCGAGAAAGAGAAGGAAGTGATTGTGGATGAGATAAATTCGTACAAGGACTCGCCTGGC